>JBGVSY010000119.1:0-2960 GCA_041862235.1 Nitrososphaeria archaeon
GACACTGGACGTGTGCTCCACCACAGAACGACAAAAGCCGCCGCCAGCGAAGCCAAACCCGTCGCAGTCACAGGGGCAATGAACGGATCGATCGGATTGATTGTGTAAACTCCAAATGCTATAAGAAACATCCCTATGACAACCAACCGACGTCTCAACTGACGAGCCAGGTCGCACCACGCCCCCTGATGTTCTCGAAAGAGCGAGGAGACGTCAGAAGCACCTTCGGCCGCTCGATGCCAACTCCGTGATTCCGATACTCCCGCTCAGCACATGAATGCACTTGAACAGAGGTAAATAGGCTTTCGTGGTTTGCGTCTGAGAGAGACGACCAATTGTCAGCCGCTGCGCGATATCAAAAGACTTTATTCACTGCTGAGACCGGACACCAGGTCAGTGGATTCAGGGCGGCTGGTGTTGACGAGCAGTGAGAATCTATGAACCCGACATCTACTACAAGTCCAGTGAGGAGATGAACGAGGTTCCGGACAACAGCGTCCACCTTGTCGTCACAAGCCCTCCCTACAACGTAGGTAAACAGTACGCGAAGTACGTTGACAAGCGACCACTCTCTCGATACCTAGACTTTCTCAACAAGGTCTGGACGGAGTGCGTGAAGAAGCTGGCCCGTGGAGGAAGAATAGCAGTGAACGTGGCTGACACTTGGCGTCAACCATACCTTCCCCTACATTCCCACATAACCCAGCAGCTCCTCGGCCTCGGGCTATTGATGAGGGGAACGATCTATTGGGACAAGGGGGCCAGTGTCGGTGTCTCCACAGCCTGGGGGTCGTGGCGATCTCCAAGCAACCCCACACTCCGGGATGTGGGCGAATACATAGTGATCTTCTGCAAGGAGTCTTTCAAGCTCGAGAGTAAGAACAATGTCTCGACGATAACCTCGGGAGAGTTTACAGAATACACAAAGTCGGTCTGGCGCATGAAAACGGCTGATGCCAAGAAGATAGGTCATCCTAGCCCCTTCCCTGAGGCGCTTCCCTACCGCCTGATCCAGCTCTACACGTATAGGGGAGACACGGTCCTCGATCCTTTCTTGGGTAGCGGGACCACGTGCAAGGTTGCGAAGGCTCTTGGAAGGAGGAGCATAGGCTACGAGGTGGATGAGTCCTACCGCCCCATCATCCAGAAGAGGGTTGCCGGCTACCAGACCTTACTGGACAACCAGATCGAACGCTGAGACCGTCTGCAACGACTATAGCGAGATGCTTTCCTGCTTCTCTCCAGAGGTTGTCTCCATTATGGAGATTGCACGAGTGTCTGTGTCGATTATGCCGAACGTCGACCTCTGTGTGAGGTAGCCGCAGAGCTCGCC
Source organism: Nitrososphaeria archaeon (assembly GCA_041862235.1). Taxonomy (GTDB): domain Archaea; phylum Thermoproteota; class Nitrososphaeria_A; order Caldarchaeales; family JAVZCJ01; genus JBGVSY01. The sequence continues at coordinate 1,334 of JBGVSY010000119.1, forward strand.
GCTGTTCAGGAGCATGGTGTCCCCCTCCTTTCTCACCTGTGGTTGATGTGTGTGGCCAGTGACGACCACGTCGTATCCTCTGGAACGAATCAGGGAACGAAGAAGCTCCTCATGATGACCATGAAGCAAGGCTATGGTCAAACCTCCAAGACTGAGCTCCGAGAATATGCCGCGCATCTCAGCGCCGTTGAGAGAGTAGAGCCTGGTGAGTTGGTTCCTGTCGCCATCGTTGTTTCCCCACACGCCGAACATCTTGGCCTTGAGGTTTCCGAACCGAGGAGCCGTGAACGGAGAGACATAGTCCCCTGCGTGCAAGACAGCGTCGACACCGAGACCGTTTAGCCTCGAGACGAATTGATCTATGAGCGGCAGGTTGTCGTGGCTGTCAGAAACAACTCCGATCTTCATCCGCCATTCCTTCAAGCCAAGAAGCCTGCAGGTCGCAGATATAGCTTCGAAGCAAATGGAACAACAAGAGATCAATACCAACCGATACGAATCCACGCCGGGACCGATCGGTTTGGGGAAACAATAACGCGTTCATCTCGATCCATCGCAGAGCTGACGACTCTACCACAACGATAGATCGATCAATCCGGCTAGGCCTTCTTCAGCAGCTCCTCCAGAATGTGAATCAAGGCCTCTTCTCTGCCTTTGGGGACGACACCCGAGGCAGCCACGGAGTGGCCGTCTGCGAAACCACCCAGCTTCTCGCAGCCTTCGATCAGTAGGGCCGAGGTCGGCGGCATCTCGCCGGAGACAACAAGCTTCGCGAGGTCTCTGGGAACCCTGGCTGAGACCTTGACAAGATTTTTCCCGAGGGTGCCGAAGCCCGGTACCTGGGGGCTCATGTTCATGAACCCTATCAAGTACTTCTTCTGGTTCACAGCCCGCTGGAAGCTGAGGTACGACGAGAAGCTGCCTACAACTTTGACGCCCATTCCTCGAAAGGTGTCTCGAGCGTGAAACCACTGCGTTGCCTTTGCCTGCCTCAACCCTCTCTTCCTGATCTCTGCCAGTAGCTTTGCGTTGGCCTCCTTTCGCTCCTTCTCCAGTCTGACAGCGAAGCGGTCGAGCTCGGCGCTGAACCCCTTCAAGCAGGCCTCGATGGCTCTCAACGGCCCGTCTCTGTAGTACCCAACCGAACCCATAACGGACAGCATCGTCGACAGTCTGCGATAGGAAACCGCTTTCGCCATGGCAAGGATCCTGACATCTCTTCTTTCTCCCGACCCCCTTGTTTCGGCAAGCCCCTGATCCAACGCGTCCTTGAGCGGTTCCTCGTTCAAGCCAACCAGCGGCCCGGGTATCTCTGCTGATCCGATGATCGCTAGGTGTGCCATATCCTTGTTCACAGGGTCGAGGGCTCTGGCGAAGAGATACGCTACCGTGGAGGCGGATGCCTCTTTCTCGCCGCTGATGCCATAGAGCTCTGGGTCTAGGTTGATGACCTCAGCGTCCTCGGAGGGCCTGGTGTCGTGGTGGTCCAGAACTATCACAAGGTTCCTACCCTGGTTCACGCTGCAGATCCTTTCCACTTGACCGGCGCCGAGGTCAACATAGATGAAGGTCTTATTTCTCTGAGAGTGGAGCTTCTCCACAACCTCCGGGTAGAGCTTCTCAAGGG
>JBGVSY010000120.1:0-62361 GCA_041862235.1 Nitrososphaeria archaeon
TCTGGTTCCTTCCCAACTACCTCATCGGTCTTGGCAAGGAGGCCACGATCATGGGGATCGTGCTCACGGTTGGGTCCTTCGTCGTGGCCATCCTCTCGCCTTTCGGGGGCTACGCGGGAGACGTGTACGGCCGAAGGAGGATGTTGGTGCTATCCCCCGTCGTTGCCTCCCTGGGATGGTTCGTCCTCGCCATTTCGGGCGACTGGGTGACCGCGGCAATTGGCTTCTCCCTGGTTCAGGCACCCGGCACCGTCGCTGCACCCGCGATGAGCGCCTGCATTGGCGACGTTGTGGTTGATGAGAAGCTGGGCAGAGCCTACGGCATGCTTGGCTCGGTGCTCAACGTCGCTGCTGTGGCCGGCCCCGTCCTCGTGGGCGTCCTTATTGATGCGTACGGCTTCCAAGTTGCATTGCTGGCCGTCGCAGTCGTGACACTTCTTAGTGCGGCTCTGAGGCTCCTGCTCAGGGAGGCCGTGCCGTCCGAGGCTCCACTTCGATGGAGATCCATACCGAAGAGAATGGGAGCATCCCTACGCTCCCCTGTGATCAGGTATTCGGTCGCTCTGCAGACCGCGTATTTCGCCGTACTGAGCATCTCCTACCCCCTAGTCCCGATTGTTATGGAAAAAGTCTACCACTACGACTTCTTCCTCGTGGGTTTGATCCGGTCATTTGGAAACCTAGTCTTTGCAGCGGTCAGCGCTATCGGAGGAAGGATGACCGAGACCGGGAATCGACGAGCCATGCTGGCTGTGAACGTAGCGGGTAGGGCAGCCTTCTTTGTCCTGTTCGCGTTCTACAGTTCGCTGCCGGCGCTGCTGGCCATAATTGCCCTAGATTCAATCGCCACGCCCTTTCTAACTCCAATGACAGATTCCTTCATAGCCAAGGACACAAGAAAGGAGGAGCGCGGAACGGTCTTCGGCTTCCTAAGGACCTGGATTGCACTGGGGCAGACTCCCGCGACACCCGCTGGTGGATACATATTCGACTACCTCGGATATCGCGCGCCCTTTCTTGTTTCAGCGTCGCTTATGATACCCGTCGCTGCATATGCCCTCAGAGCCCTGCCGCCAAAGGAGCGAACAGACAGGGGACCCGGAGGCTGAGTGAGATCAGTCGAGATCGATCCAAGTCAATGTGTGCGGTTTGAGCAACGCAGGGTCAGACTTAATTACCCAATGGCGGCCAGCACGAATCCGGTGTAGCCAGTTGGGCTTAAGAACAGTTAGGATAGTTCCTCCGCATGGATGCAACCTAATAATGGGGTCAACCCACTTCATCAAGTCCGCCGAGGATATCTACGAGGCTATCGTGACCAGCGTGCCGGGGATCAAGTTTGGCTTGGCCTTCACGGAGGCATCCGGTCCCTGCCTAGTCAGGACAGAAGGAACGGACGATGCTCTGAGAGAGCTGGCTGCTCAGTTCGCCCTAAACATCTCGTGCGGTCACACGTTCATCATATTCCTCAGGAACGCGTACCCCATCAACGTCCTAAATGCCGTCAAGAGGGTCCCTGAGGTGTGCAACATCCTCTGCGCCACTGCGAACCCAGTGGAGGTGGTTGTCTTCGAAACAGATCAGGGGGCAGCAGTACTGGGCGTCGTCGACGGCTACTTCTCCAAGGGCATTGAGAAGCCCGAGGATAGGCAGCAAAGGAGGAGCTTCCTAAGAGAAATCGGGTACAAGCTCTAGCGAGGGCACTATCTGTTCCTCGCCAGGGTACGACGCCACGGTCTTTTGACGGCCGTGGCCTATTGATGTTTCACTATGCTTCGAACAAGTTTCGTGGGGTTTCCTATGAGGCGGATCTTCTTCTTCTTGAGCAGCTTCGTTATGAACGGATCGAGAGCCGTAACCCTTTCAGCCAGCTGCTCGTGGGTGACCAGAGCGTAGTGGATCTGCAGCGAGAGGTCTCGCTCAGCAGCGGCCAACAAGTCGTAGAGCTTTTCTTCAGGGACCTGCCCCACGAGGAAGATCTCCATCTTCTTCGGCATCCTCTCCCGGGAGCGGGTGTAGCTTCCGAAGACGAAAGCAAGCTCAAGGCCGTCAAAGTCTGAGAGGCCCTTCTTCAGGTACTCCAATGCACCTTCTGTCTTGAGGAAGATCGACCTGAGATCTTGGTAGATCGGCGCTTCCTTGTTGACCGTGTAGTACTTCGCCTTGCCTTTCTTTTCGGTCTTCAGGAGCCCTATCTCCTCTAGGTTGATGAGTTCCAGTCTCACCGCGTTCATGTTGAGCTTGATCTTTCTGGAAAGCTGTCTTATGTAGAACTCCCTGTTGGGGTTGAGGAGGAAGGTCGAGAGCAGCCTAACGCGGGTCTTGGACCCGAACAGGGACTCCATGTCTGGATCGTATAGTTTTAGTGTTCAGTTGGGATTAAAGTGTTGCGAATAGAGACACCTACGCCACAGCAACCGAAGGAACACTGACGCGGCGCATCCGGAGGACGGCAAGAGAGGTGACTGCGACGGCGACTGAGAGAGATGCGATGAAGACCCAGAGAGGAACATCCCAGGAGGTGGCGGAAGTTGTGGTCCAGACGGTTGAGACCAAGGTACATGTGGTCGTCTCTGTCGCCAGAGACGTCGAGCTGTGTGCCGTGAGGGTTGTTGTCGTGATGATTTGAGTGGACGTGGTCGTTGTGGCTATGCTGCTGATGACCGTGCGGTTTGATGTCAAGGTGATAGTCGAAGTTTCGCTGGAGGTTTCAGTGACTGTGAAAGACTCGGTGGTCTCCGCCGTCGAAAGGTAGATGATTGAGGTGGTATGTGTGTACGTGGTGGCCGAGGCGCCTTGTATGAGTAGCCTTCCCCATGTGCTCGGCGAGTTCTCGCCGAAAGAGGATGTGGGAGGCCAAGTTCCGGCCGCTGTCTGATTGGAGGTTACCAGGTCGAAGTACTGGAACCCGATCCCGAGTGTCTTCGATTGACCAATCATGAATCCTGAGTAGCCCATGGTGACCCCGAGCTGCGACAAGGGTACCCTCACCTCAACGCTCCAACTCGATGATGAGTCCAGTAACTTGCTCTCCCAAGGCGGCAGCGAAGACGCCCAGCTTTGCCCGTTGCCCTGGATCAGGGAGCTCTGTCCTGCTCTTCCTAGTTCGAGCCTCCTGTCGTCTGGCCAAGGCGAGGTTGCCGCGTCGTGATCGGTATCTACGAGAAGCACCACTCTGTCCCAGGTATCGGGGGTCGCATCCTCTACCAGCCAGGCCAGCCAGAGAGAAATGCCGTCGTGCTTAATCCACACCTGGCACTCACGGGTCTGTAACTTCGACACCAGCTGCACGGGCGTGGCGTCTGCCCATTCTCCTGAGAAGGAGGCAAGGTTCCCATCGAGTCTGGGCGTCCACCCTCCCGTCACCGTTGCCTGCCAACTAGCAGCCGCTCCGACAGGAGGGGTAGGGGAGAGGGCGAACATGCAGACGGCGATCAGGAGGCAGGCACGCGTGAGATCACCAGCCAAACTGAGTGTGTCGAGACCGATCCCTCTCAGGCGGACGCACTTCACGGTCTTTCACCTCTCAGCAGTGCGTAGAATAGGATCGCGATAGAGACCGCGAGAGCCGCGACGAGAACGGTCCATGACGGAACGCCGACCAGCCGCTCCTCGAGAATGAGCGTTGACGTGGAGCCGATCTGCACACTTCTTGTTGTGGTCTGGGTTGATGTCTTTGTTGTGACTATTGTCTTCGTCGCGGAGGTCAGCGTGGTCCCAGTAAGTGTCTCGCAGAACGTCTCTCGATGCGTCGTTGAATGAACGAGAGTACTCACTGTTGTGAATGCCAAATACAGCGTTGTTGTAGACGTTTCGGTAGCTGACTTGGTAATCGCAGACGTGGATGTCGTGAGAACCGTCACTGTAACAGCAGTATGAGTCGGGAAGAGAAGGGTTCCCCAGGTATACGGGCCGAGGGTGTCGAAAGTGGGGCTGCTGGGCCAGAACCCGGTGCCTGATCCGGCGGCTCTGAAAGCTATTCCCATTGGGCGAAGCTCCTGTCCCACTCCCATCAGGTCTGATAGAGGTATCTCGATCTCCCCTTGCCATCCCCAGGCCCGGTTTCTCTCCGCATGGATCCAAGATGCGCCGACACCGACCTCCCATCCGCTTCCCGTTCCACGGTAGACCGTGGCACCTCCCGATCTCTCAATGTGGAGGAGCAAGTGATCGGGAAGTGGAGCTGATGATCGGTCGTAGTTGAGATCGATGAATATCTCGATCGATCCTTGGATCGGGTCGGACTCCGTCATGTTATAAGCAACGTAAAAGAGATCGGAATAGGTCTTGGTGTAGATCATGTAGAGATCCGGCCCCGGTGGCTGCGTGACTCTCTGAGGTGGGTAAGGACTTTGATCAAACTTTATCCAGCTTGCGTCGCTCCATTCGCCAGGGAAAGTCTGGAGGTTTCCGTCCATCGCGATCACTCTCCCCTGGTTCGCTGGTATGAACCACTGCGAGCTCAGCTGGGCAGCCGCTGACGAAAGAACTGCCAGGAGTAATAGCACCGCCGCTGCCAGCACATGGCTTGCTTTGGTCGGCGACCCATTGCGTCGAAGAGGCACTAAGTGGCCACGACCTAGGACGCGGCGCTAGGCCTGGACCCATGACTTACATATCTTGACCCCGTCAATTGCGTCCTTGGCCGCAGCATCTGCGTGTATCTTCTCGGCGTACTGGCTTGTGACAGGAGCTCCACCGATGATCACCTTCACTCCGTGCTTCAACCCAGCCTCCTCTAGAGCCCTCACCACTTTCTCCATCTCTGGCATGGTGACAGTGATGAGCGCCGACATGCCTACTATCTCGGGTTTCTCCTTTTTGACGGCTTCAACGAACTTCTCCGCTGGCGCGTCCACACCAAGGTCCACGATGTCGAAGCCGGCCGCCCCAAGCATAACAGAAACCACGTTCTTGCCTATGTCATGGAGGTCGCCGTAAACAGTTCCTATTACAATCTTTCCTATCTTTTTCACCTGGCCACTCTTGAGGTGCGGCTTCAGCACCTTCATCCCTTCCTTCATAACCTCCCCTGCCACGATCAGTTCCGACAGGAAGTACTCATTGGCTTCGTACTTCTCGCCCACGATTCGCATTCCTTCGGCCATACCCTCATCGACAATCTTGAACGCCGGAACACCTGCATCCAAGACCTGCTGGCAGGCTTCCTGGACCTGGTCGAACTTCAGTCCAACGATGCAGTCCACAACTTTCTGCAACGCCTCTTTCTCAGCCATCTTGCTTTCACCATGAACAGGTTTCGGGAAAACGGTTCCTGGCCGTTGAGATCTGTATTTAGTTAAGCTTTTCTCTCGAGCCTAGGTCTCCAGGCACCCAAAGACTCAAAAAGAGACAGACGCGGCTCTGCAGCATGCGGACCCGAAACTCTGTTGAGTTTCAAGAGGAGTCGCTGAAGAAGGCTGTCTCCAAGGGTCAGAGCGTCTTGGACGCAGCCCTTTCTCTGGGCCTGGAGATCAACAGCCTCTGCGGCGGGAAGGGGCGGTGTGGAAAATGTGTGATAAGGATTCAGGGAGGCTCTGTGTCCCCGCCAACAGATTCGGAGAGACGACTCATTGGCAAGCGGTCGATAGGTGGCGGGTATCGGCTCGCGTGTCAGGTCTTTCCAAGAGGGAGCGTCTCCGTCTCGATACCCGGTTCGTCTCGGCCTCAGGCAGCCAAGATTCTCACCTGGGGCTTAGAGCTGCCGGTGAGGATCCGTCCTCGAACGAGCAAGCTTCATGCGCGTCTCACGCGCCCAACGCTGCACGACCAGGCGTCGGACTTGGAGCGGGTGCTGGCTGCCGCACGGGCTAGGGTAATAGATCTGGACGTTCTTTCATCCCTTCCCTCAAGGATCAGGGAAGCAGGCTGGAATGTCACTCTCACCTCTCACTCGGGAGAAATCGTTGACGTGGAACCGGGGGATACGAGAGATGAACTCTACGGCCTGGCTGTGGACCTCGGAACCACTACGGTCGTCGCCTACTTGGTGGGGATGAATGATGGTCATATCAAAGGCGTCGAGTCGGCTCTGAACGGTCAGGCTGTTCACGGGGAGGATGTTATCTCCAGGGTCGGGTTCGTGGCTGCAAAAACCCGGAGACTGCGCATAATGCAGCGCTTGGTGGTGGACACAGTTAACCACCTGATCACCAAACTCTGTCTTCGGTCAGGCGCGAGGGCGGAGAACATCTACGAAGTTGTCTGTGCCGGCAACACCATAATGACCAGCCTGTTTCTAGGAGTGGATCCGTCGAGCATCGCATCTGCCCCCTTTGCGCCGCCATTCAGAAGCGAAATGCGAGCCAAGGCGAAGGACCTTGGCCTCCGGATCAACCCGTCAGCCTATGTCTACACAGTTCCCGTGGTCAGCGGGTACATCGGAGGGGACGTCGTCTGCGATACACTCGTGTCGGGTGTGCATCGGTCATCTGATCTCTGTCTTCTGGTCGATGTGGGGACAAACGGGGAGGTTGTCCTGGGATCCAAAGGACGGCTACACAGCGCTTCATGCGCCGCGGGCCCCGCCTTTGAGGGAGCCGAGATCACCTTCGGTATGCGCGCGGAGATAGGCGCGATTGAGAGGGTGATGATAGACCCTCAGAACCACCAGGTCTACTACAGAACGATCGGTGGCGAAAAGGCTAGAGGGCTCTGCGGGTCCGGGCTGGTCGACGCGATTGCTTGGATGCTCTTGTCGGGAGTGATTGATACAGGAGGCAAATTTGTCAGAGAACTCGAGACCGATCGGCTGAAGTTGAAGTCCGGGCAACCGAGCTTCGTCGTATCTTGGGCGCAAGAGAACTCGTTGGGAAAAGACATAGTTGTGACCCAAAAAGATGTTCGAAGTCTGCAGCTCGCAAAGGCCGCCATGTTCGCCGGCTGTTCCATGCTGATGAAGAGACGGAAGGTCTCATCGCGTGACATTCGTCGGGTGTACCTTGCAGGTGCGTTCGGAAACTACTTGGACCCTGCCTCAGCTTTGGTGATTGGCCTAATCCCGGAGATTCCTCTCGGCAGGATCAAACCGATTGGAAATGGGTCTGGTTTCGGGGCGAAGTTGTACTTGCTCTCGGAGCGACATAGGAAGGAGGCAGCCGAGATTGCGATCAACTCACGTCACGTCGAGCTAAGCGCTGAGCCCGCGTTTCAGAAGGAGTTTCTCGATGCCACCTATTTGCCTCACCGTGACACCGGCCTCTTTCCCAGGACGGTCAAAACGATCCGCCAGAGATCCATGGAGCCAAGGATTCCCTAGAACCAATCCCTTCTGATCGATCAAGTTGTCCTTGACCTGCTTGAAGCGAAGCAGACCTAGAGCAACACATCGAAGAAGAGCAGACCGGCGAGCGGGACAAATGCTGCCCCCCAGATGATGACACTCCACGACATGACCTTTTGCCCGTCGAGGGGAGGAACCGGCAACAGGTTGAAGACAGCTAGCAGAAGGTTGATACGATAGCCGATGCTGCCCACATTCGCCAGCACGCCGCCGAGTGGAATTAGCGCACGGAAACCCACTCCGACGGCAACGTTGGCCACTGCTCCCGAGAGAGATATCATCCCGCTCTCCCTTCTGGAGGGTCCCAAGGGTCTCTTGTGGCTCGGCAGGATGTAGACCGCTCCGGGGGCAGCGAAGAAGAATGTTCCCCCCGTTAGGACCGCTGTGGCAAGAGCTATGATTAGCCCGGACCACCATAGCTTGAACTGCGCCCACAGTCCATATCTTCGAGCTATAGACCTGTGAGCCAGTTCGTGAAGGAGGAACCCCGAGCCTATCGTGACGAGAGAGATGAGAAAGTACTCCAAGAAGATTGTGATGTCGTGAAGAAATCTGACCGAGTAGCAGAAAGAGATGCTGATCCAGGCGATCGCAAGATCCCTGAGTTCGCTCTGACGCCCTAGCACGGAGGCGACTCCTCTGACTCCGCGCTCCGAAGAGGCGCGGGGAACGGATATGGGTCCCTGCTCCCTTCTGCGTCCTCTCCGTTCAGTCTTCGGTCTTCTCAGCACATCAAGACCCTCGCAGTCATGACCTTCTGGGAGCCGGTGAAACTCGCAGAAAGATCTCCCGCAGTAGGAGCACGTAAAGGGAAGCACGACTTCCTTGCCGCATAGACTGCACGTAGCCAATCTTGTGCGCAGCCTCCAACCTATTCTGTCAAGCCACTCCCTACTTGGCCGTTGTCAAAGTGAGCAGTGCGTGGGAATCCACTCATTTGATGGACCGATCGAGGGTGTTGATCGATAGTCGATAAGGTTCATAGCCTCTCTGCCTCTCGGTTACGCTCTTTCTAGAGGCTTCTGGATCTCTAAAAGGATTAGACCTTTCCCTTGAATTCTTCGACAAATCTCTTGGCCTGGTACTCGAACTCCCTGCTTTCCACGACAACTTCGGACTTCTCATCTTCTTGTGAAAGCGTTACCCTCACGTAGTTGTTTGGGTAGTCTCCAAAAAACACGCAGCAGCGGGTTCGTTCAGCTGTCTTCAAACCGACGTTCTTAGCAAAGTATTCAACAGCCTCATTCAATATCGATTCTTGATCCTTCTTAGTTTTGAAAGAAATGGCTATTACGGTCGCACACCCGCTCGAACACCGTATTCCTCACTCTATTATTCTTTCTCAAGTCACCCAATAAGACGATCGATCTTGCTGTTTTTCAGATTCTAGGTCGGTTTCTTTTTGGATTCCAGAAATCTCTCCAAGACTGACCTGACTTCCTTCTCTCCGACCGTCTTGATGTATGGACCTATCCTTGGACCGTGGTCGTCTCCCAGGAGGATCTGATAAAGAAGTCTGAACAGCGAACCGGGGCGGATCCCTCTGCCGCGGGCTGTAGAAAACACCGCCGCTTGAATCTCATCCTCTGTCGTCTCCGTGTGTAGAAAAACAACGAGGTCTTGGAGGGCCTGAACTTCTTGTTCAGTGGCCTCTACTCCTTCCTCCTGGACAGCGCCGAAGTCGTGAACCCAGTTCGCAACGTATTCAAGACATCTGTCTATGTTGGGGTGCAGTTCTTCATCGATGTAACCGTACTCCCTGAGCTTGTCTCGGACGTAGTCCCTCGACTGAGCAGTTGGAGCGACCTTCATCAGATGAGCGAGCAGCCTGTAGGGGATGTAGATGGGAGGCTCCTCCGGGGGATGGAGCAAGTGGCTATATTCGTAAAGTCCTCTGAGTTTCGCTCTTTCCTTCTCATCCTTCACGACACTTCTTCCGGAATAGATCTGGCCGAGACGGTTCAATTCATCCATGTACTTCGGCACGTCGACTATGGAGATCTCTCGCGTTCCCTCATACCTTTTGAACATCAAGAGAAGCAGGGATTGCGCTGAGCCGTATCTGTACCAGAGCTGAGGCGTAAGCACGTTTCCAATCGACTTGGAGATCTTCCGGCCGCCCTTGTCCAGGAATATCTCGTATCTGATGTGATAGGGAGCGGGGGTTTGGAGTATCTCCTCGCAGACGCGGTCGTTTGCTCTGACAGAGTCTGCGATGTCTTTGCCGTATGCTTCGAAGTTTATCCCTAGCGCAGCCCACCTCACGGCGAACTCCGCTTTCCAAGCTACTTTTCCCTGTCCCTGGGTGAAGTCAGCTTCCCCTTTGTAACCGCATCCACGGAGCACTCTGCCTCTTACTGTGTCTCCCTCGCATTCGTAGAGGATCTTTCCCTCTCTTGGAATGTATCGCTTCGCTCTTGCCGTGTATATCCTCCCGCAGTTGGAGCAAACCGGCAGGTACGGAAGCTGAAGGAGGTACTTCTCTTGTCCGGTTTCCTCCTTGAAGATCTCTCCCGCCCTGTCTGCCTTCTCGAGTATCTTTCTGATGTAGGGAGTGAATGTTCCAGAGCGATACATCTCGGTTGCCGAAAGATGTGTGTACTCTATCCCCGCCTGGTCGAGGGCCTCAAGCAGGAGAGAGTTCATGTGTGAGGCGTAGCTTTCGTGGCAGGACCATGGATCTGCTATTGAGCTCACCGGGAAACCCAGGTACTCCTTGAGAGAGGGGGGAAGACCAGCTGGAACCCTGCGCAACCCGTCCATGTCGTCTGAATAAGCTATGAACTCAGACTTGTGTCCCTGATCTTGAAGCGAGAGCGCAACTCCGTGGGCTCGAGCTGCATCGCCGAAGCTTCCTATGTGGGGTACACCGGAAGAGCCAAAGCCGCTCTCGGTTCTTAGCACGGGGCTCCTTCTGTGAATTTTCATTTCTCTCTCAACGATGTCGCGTGCTAGCTTGTCCAGCCAAGTGCCTCTTCCTATTATCTCGGGTTTGGGCATCCCGGGCGTTTCCTCTTCGTGCCTCTGCTTTCGACATTCGGGACGGGCTCATTTAAGAGTTGCCGGGTTCGAGGGCTCGAAAGGTTTTATTTCTCAGCCGATGGATCGATTCGAGGGGCTGAGTTTCTGTTGGTGTTCGGGCTCGCCGCCGAAGCGGTGAAGGATAAGCTCTCGACTGGTCAACTGACGGTCGCTGTCTACGGTCTTGGAAGGGTTGGCTTGCCGTTGGCTGTTTCATGGCTTATGGCAGGGGCTGAGGTGATAGGGGTCAGCAGAACGAGAAAGACCGTCCGCAGTGTCATGTCAATGAAGTGCCGTTTTGATGAGCCCGGCATACCTGAGGCGTTGAAGAGGTTCGTTCCAAAGGGTAGGCTCACAGCTACAACCGACGGGGTGGCCGCTTCGAAAAGGTCTGAGGTGAAGCTCATCGCCGTTCCCTCCACGGTTGACTTAGAGAGCCGGACCGTCGACCTTTCATCCCTAGAGGACGTGTACCCAAAGATCGGCAGGGGATTGAAGAAGGGAGACTTGGTCATCACTGAGACCAGCGTCCCCCCAGGAACGACCAGAAGGGTGGCGAAGCCTCTGCTGGAGGAGGAGAGCGGGCTCAAGGTGGGAACCGACTTTGGGCTGGCATACAGCCCCGAGAGAATATACGAAGGTAGGGCTGTCAAAGACATCGTTGAGAACTATCCCAAGGTCGTTGGGGCTGACGATTCCCTCAGCCTCGATGCGGCAGCCGCGCTCTACGAGTGCATAGCACAGAAGGGAGTCATCAGGCTTTCGTCGAGCGCTGCAGCTGAAGCCGAGAAGCTTTTCGAAGGGGTCTACCGAGACGTCAACATCGCTCTGGCGAATGAGTTGGCGAAGTTCTGCCAGGCTTTTGGTGTGGATTTCTGGGAGACACGGCGAGCAGCGAATAGTCAGCCCTTCTGCCATCTTCACTGGCCCGGGCCCGGAGTTGGCGGGTGGTGTATCCCACACTACCCGTATTTCGTGATAAGTGAGGCGAGCAAGGTGGGTGTCAACCTTCCTTTGACAAAGCTTGCGAGAGAAACAAACGAGACCATGCCTCATTACATTGTGAGACTGTTGTGCAAGGAGGCCGTTGCAAGGAAGCTGAAGGTCGGTCGTTCCAAGGTCGCTATCCTTGGATTGGCGTTCAGGGGGGATGTCGCTGACACCCGGCTCTCACCGACCTATGATCTTGCGATGGAGCTGAAGTCTCTCGGCGCAGAAGTCTGGGTCTACGATCCCTGGATTAAGGCCAGGGATGAGGGGCTGAGGGAGAAGGGGGCCAGACAGACATCGAGCCTTCGAACGGCGCTGAAAAACGCATCCTTCGTCTTGGTTGCAACCGACCACACTGAGTTCAGGAAACTCTCTCTAAAACAGTTGCTCAGGGCTTCCGGACGGGATAGCATCCTGGTCGTCGACACCAGAAACGTTCTGGACGCCTCAGAGGTACCCGACGACGTCTCCTATGTGGTCTTGGGCAACGGAGGGGCTCGGGAAAAATGAAAGTGGCTGTGACCACGGGCAGCGTCTCTCCCGCACGCTCTTGGCATGTGAGCCAGCTTAGAAAGGCTTTCCAACGGCGGGGAGACGAGATTGTCACCTTCTCACTGAACGGGATCACAGGCCGAATCGGGCTGAACTCTCTTGCGAGCCATAACGGTGTCAGGCTCGACGACCTCGACGCCGTGGTTGTGCGGCCGGTGGGCAGAGGCTCCGTGGACGAGCTATTCTTCAGGATGGATTTCCTAAGGAGGTTAGAGCGGTCTGGAGTCACAGTCGTCAATCGTCCGCAGGCGATCGAGAGGGCGGTCAACAAGTACAACGCACTGGCACTGTTGGAGGAGAGCGGACTCCCCGTGCCGAGAACGGTGGTGTCGACCAAGGTGGAAGACGCTCTTCTGGGGTTCGAGGAACTGGGAGGAGACGTGGTGGTAAAGCCTCTGTTTGGTTCGCGAGGGGAGGGAACGACGCGCGTTGCCGATCCCGAAATAGCTCTCAGGATTTTCAGAAACCTCCTTTACTATCGCAAGGTCATCTACCTTCAAGAGTTCGTCGACCACGCGAACCGGGATTACCGCTTGTTTGTGGTAGGAGATGACGTGGCGGCCTCGATGGTACGCGCCTCGAGCACTTGGAAGACCAACATAGCACAAGGGGCAAGAGCTGAGCCGTTCATTCCGACCAACCGTATGCGTAAAGACTGCCTGGACGCGTGCGACGCTCTTGGGTGTGAGGTCGCGGGGGTGGACGTTTTGCCCTCGGGACACGATGAGTACGTGTTTACAGAGGTGAACAGCCAGCCAGGTTGGCGCGGACTTCAGTCCGTCACGAAGAGAAACATAGCCCGACTTATTGCTGAGCACGTCGCAGAGCTAACCCAGCCCAAAAACTCTTTATAACGAGACCCGGCCGCTGCGTCTCGAAGCAGAATCTGCGTGGACCTAAGATGAAGTGCGCTACCCTCATAGTGGCGACGAGAGGGTCGGGCGGGTTGCCGCGTTACAAGGGTCTGGCCATGGTAGCGGGGAAAACGATGATCGAGCATGAGATCAACGCAGTACCAGAAGACTCCTCCGAGATCTTCATCTCGACTGATTCAAGGGAAGAGGCTGACGCGTACAGAGAAGTGGCAGAGAGGGTCGGAGCGACGACCATCTGGGTGCAGTCACCTTCGGGAGGAATGACGGAGAAGCTGATCGCTGCTTTCAAGAGATCCGACGCAGACGCGTTTCTCGTTCTCCCCTGCGACACTCCCCTGGTCTCCAAAGCGCTCACGTCGTTCCTTCTCGAAGTGGCCCCTGGCTTCAACGCAGTTATCCCAAGGTGGCCCAACGGAGACGCGGAGCTGCTTCATGCTTCCTACAACCGTAGCAGGTTTATCGAGTGCACCAGCTCGCTGAAGCCCCGCGAGCTCTACCTTTCGGAATTGGTGAGGAGGTTGGGCAACGTCTTGTACGTCCTGACCGAGACTCTCAAGCAGGTGGACGATAGGCTGGAATCATTCTTCGTGGTTGAATCTAAGAGGGACCTAGGTAGAGTTCGGAGCATCCTGGAAAGACGACTCAGGTCCGCTTCGACACGAAGTGGCAAGAAGAGACGAGAGAACCGTAAGGGACGAAGGCGAGAGAAGGACTGAGAGGTACCGGTCGCGACAACCGTGGCAAATCGGCTGCAAGGCTTTTTAGCCGTCCACCTCTCGTTCAAACTGACAAGGCGAAGTGGCTGAGCACATGGCCCATGTTGAAGGAGACTACGTAGAGACAGGCGAGGGCTTGATCTTTGCTGTAAGGGGCCAAGTCCACCCCCCTGGAAAGGTCATTGCCTATCCGCGCTACCTGAGGACCAGGGAAAGAGCAGAAGGCCTACATTCATTATCGGACAGCCTTAGGGTGCTCTACTCACGTTTCCCCCAATACCTCTTCTTCGATAAACACTTCATGCAGAACCTGTCCATAGTGCCGGTCGACAAGATAGTTCAAGCGTACTCTGCAAGAGGATACCACAGGAAACCAGCCCGAACCGGCAGTAACCTCGACAGAAAGGCTAGAGCCCTGGCTCGGGAGTTAGTGAAGAGAATGGACACCGGACTGAAATGCATGGGAGTGAGCGGATCTCTGCTGCTGGGCTTCGAAGGTCCAGCCTCGGACTTAGATCTGCTAGTGTATGGCCGGGGGAACTCGAGGAAAGCGTACCGTGCTCTCCGCGATATACGCGCCGAGGGCCAGACCAAAGCCATCTCACGGGCTGAGGCGCTCTCACTGATGAAGCATCGATCGGACTCGGCCCTGAGTGTTGATGAATGGATCGACCAAGAGAGTCGCAAGCTACTTGACGGATCATTTCGAGGGACGAGTTACTCAATCAAACTGGTCCGCCTCCATGCGGGCGCCAACAAGCTGTATGCGAGCACACACTGCCTCCCAATGGGCATGGCAACGCTAGTCGGCAGAGTTGAAGACGACTCCGAAGCAATCTACACCCCATGCAGCTACGTCGTTTCCGATGTCAAGGTCCTAGAGGGAACTCATCATGCGCGCCGAGTGCGAGAAGTCCTCTCGTTCAGAAGCAGGTTCTCAGAGCAAGCACAAACTGGCGAACGGATCATAGCTGCTGGCAGGGTCGAGAGGGTTGTCAGGGGGAGGGGAAGTGAAACATGGAGGGTTGTTGTTGGAGGCTTCCAGGAGGACTTCTTGAAGCTTGAAACGAGTTGATGCGGTCCCTGTCTGCCGAGACAGAGACTACGTAGAAACCGAAGACGGATGGTTCTTCTGCGTCGTCGGAGATCTTCATCCTCCAGACCGTGTAGTAGCGTACCCGAAATACGCTCCAGGAACGGGACCCTGGAAGAGTGGGTCGAGGAGCTACAAGAGACTCATGTCAGACTACTCAATGGAAGAACTGACTAGGAATCTCATTGAAATGCGAGGAGAGAGGAGCGGGTACACGTACTCTGATCCATATTTCGGAACCGAGATGTCCTGTGTGCCTTGGAGCAAGGTGAAGAGACACTTGAAGCCCCGAGAAAGGCTGAATCAACTGGATAGAGAGGAGAAGCGATCTCCACTCATCAACAGACTCCTCCACCTTGTCGATCTCTTGTCGGGCGAGTCTGGTGTCAAGCGAGAAAGCTTTGGCGTCACAGGGTCGATACTGCTCGGCATTCAGCAGGAGTTCTCAGACTTGGACCTAGTGGTGTACGGTGGTGGCAACTTCAAGTCTTTGCGGCCCTGCGTGGAGAAGCTGCGTGCTGAAGGTTTGCTTGAACGTTTGTCGGCGAAGTCTCAGGCAGAATGGATGGAACGGAGGCTTCGGAGCTACCCCTTGACGAAGGGGAACCTTGGACGCCTCCTAGAGAGGACATGGACTAGGGGGATGGCAGATGGCACAACCTTCTCTCTCCACGCGGTTCGCCCGGAGGACGAGGTGACGGAGACATATGGTGACTGGCGATACAGAAGTCTCGGTCTCCACAGAGTCCGAGCGACAGTCGTAGACACGGGTGAGGGATGCTACAATCCTGCATTATACCGTCTCAAGGAAGCTGTCACAGACGATATGGGCCTATCAGTTTCTGAGCTGGCTTCATATGACGGAACCTTTGCCTCCGTTTTTCAGGAGGGGGATGTGTTGGACCTCTACGGCAAGCTTGAGGTCGGCACGTCGGCTCATGGTGAACCTGATCGAATTAGGTTGCTTCTGGGAACCTTCGAGGGTGCGGGGAAGGAATTCGCCCGGCTTCTCTAGCTGCGTAGCTTTCGGTCAATCGTCTGTACTATCTTGGACTGTGCCCAAACAGGGGTCCACGGAAGAAGGGTTCTCATGTACTTTAGCTGCTTCGCCTTAGCCACAACCTCCGGGTCTCCTCTATCAAGGTATCCGTCTAGGAGGCTGGACACATACTTGGTTAGCTTCTCCCCCGAGAGGTAGTGCCCTGTGTAGAACAAGATCTCTGCGACATCCCAGGGTTGATCTCCGCCGGTCTCCGCCTGCTCCAAGTCTGTCAGGAAGACGCCCCGACTTTCTGTTGCGATGAAGTTGTCGGGCTTACAGTCCCCCAGAGCCACGTCTACGCCGTGAACCCTTGCCAGTTCACTTCCGGCTTTCGTCGCTGATTTCTCGGCCAGCGAAAGTCGATCTCTTCCGATGGTCCTCCAGATGTTCAGTAGATCGCTGCCCTCCACGAACTCTTGGAAGATCATTCGGCGTTTCCAGTTTACGTGGAGCAAGTCAGCTGTGTTGAAACCTTTTCGTGCAAGGTATCTGATGAAATGGATCTCGTTGGACATCCTCGTCTTGGCGAGCACGGAGAAGTTCTTCAGACCCACGGTCCAGAGCCAAGCTACCAGCCACTTCATGTCTGTCCAATTCAGATACTTCTTGACGAAGAGTCTGCGGGGCCCGTCTCCGTGAGATACGGTGACTCTGTAGGTGGAGTTCAGCACAGCTCCTACCTTGTCGACAACAACCTCTTCGGGACCCGCGCCCAGTTGCTTCTCAGCATATTCGTAGATGTCCAGCTGCTCGATGGCTGACTGCGGCCCAGAGGGAGTGTCGAAGTACAGGTATTCATCGGGATCTGGGAGCGTCGCTTCTTCTCGCTTCTTAACCCCTCTACGGATCTTTGAGACTAGCTCTTCGGCAACAAGCCGGGGGTTTATTCTCCCTGCGAATCCGTGTGTTACGTACATCCTGATTGTGCGCTCAATCTCACCCGTCTGCTTCGCAACATATGCCTCCGCCTTCAAGCAGCTGCTCACGAATTCCTTCGAGACCTTGTAGTAGCCGTCGGATCGAATCAGCGTGCCGTCCTCCACGAGTGATTCGAGCGAGGGAACGAAGCGCTGCACCATCATCTGGAGGTTTACAGAGCCTTGGGGCGGCCTGAGAATGTTGGCGTAGCTGAATTTCACGGGCGGGTAGAGGGACGCTCTACGCCTCATCTTGTCGAAGACAAAATACTCGGGTCGAATGAGCATCTCAGCCGCCGCGATTCGTCGTTCGAGGGAAAGGTTTCGAAGAGTCTCAGTGGCTATTCTCTTCTTTGAGTGGAAGTCTGCGCTGCGGATGAGTTCACCCCCCAGCACCGGGTAATACGGCGTGAGGAGGCGACCTGAGACGAATTCCCCGAGGGAGGCTTTCTTCATATCTGCCTCGAAGACCTCTTTGTCAACAGCGAGCAGCGCAACGGTGGGGCGCTCCTCCCTGACGTAGATGTACTTGATAGACGGTTCAAAGTTCTCTGCTACCAGCAGGGCATCCAGATCGCTGTCGGCCGAGGCGTATCCAGATATCTGGGATCCGTAGAGACAGAGCGCTGACCAAGACTCCGGTGGGACCTTTCTTTCAGCTGCTCGCGTAGCCGTCTTCGAAAGGTCCGTCAACCTCTTGGGGCCGACGGCGTACTCCATTGTCTCCGGCACTACTCGAGGAGCTCCTTAAGAATGACCCTGTATGGGCCAAGCTTCCCACCGTAGTTTGCGGCAGTTATCTCTACGACACCCGGGGAGCCTGCGGCTGCTTTCAAGCCGGCTTTCATGGCCTCTGCGACAGCCTGGAGCGTCAGCCCGTTGATCACTATCTCGTAGACGTTCCACGCCTCTGGGGGTAGAAGGGTCTCTACCTTGTCCCTTATCATCGGACAGAACGCATCGTTTGTGGAGGCCCTCAGCTTGTATTTCTTCGAACCTACCTTCGAGCCAGACCGGCAGATCCCTCCGGGGAATGTAAGAACAACATCGTTTACCTTGGAAATCGCTTCAACAGCGTTCTCGGTCGCCTTCAACCCCGAGTCCTGATCCCTAGAGAGAATGAGGAGGTTCCCCCCTGCCACGGCCTCTATGGTGCCAAAGGTGGATTGGATCACGAACTCGCCCTCCATTACGGGAATGATCCAGACCTTTCTTCCTTTCAGCTCGTCCTTCTTCTGATACCCATCACCGAAGTACCGTAGGCTCGAACCGACTTTCAACCGTCTCTTCGCGTTCTCTAAGCCGTCGTAGGCGGCTGTAGTGGGGCAAGTAAGCACACACTGGCCTATTCTGGCTATGAGCTGCGCCTTCAGACTTCTCCTGTCTCGGTGATAGAAATGGAGGAGAATCCCGGGCCTCCCGTCAGGCGTCAGCTCAGGTGGGACTGTGCGTTCAATGCCGGCCTCCGCTGGTGAAGCTATTATCGAAACCCCGAAACCAGTAGCCGCTCTTCCTGAGATGAGGCACCACTTCTCGTCCTTCGCTGTAACCAACACCCTGCTAGCCCACATTGGAAAGAGCTCAGCGAAGGTGTCCTCTATCTTCACACCGTTAAGCTCGAGAGCCATTCAGCGTCCGCCACAGGTACGCTAGGACAAAACCTGATAACTTTTTCTGAGGTGATGACGGGTCGAAATCGTTTTATATCGGAATCCGGAGGGACCGCGAGTTTCGATCGATCGCAGAAAATACTAGTTCAAGGTGTGCCTAGGTGAAAGAAGCCCCCGTTCTACTGTTCGTTGTTCTCTTCCTCCTCTCATTTGGCTTCACTGCAAGGGCGCAGACTGAAACCGCAAGCATCAGGGTTGTCGACCAGGCGGGAAATCCTCAGGTCGCCACCACCGTGATTCTGAGCACCGCGACTGTTAGGAAGTCGTTCTTCACGAACGGCACAGGTTGGGCGGAGTTCGTAGGTCTCTCCCCTGAGACATACAACGTTTCGGTCCTCTACTCTGATGTGGTCATAGCGACGGACACCATGACCATCCCTGAAGAGAAGGTCAAGACCGTTTCAGTGTTCTTGAAGGATTTGTCGGTGCGGCTGTTGGACCTCGGCGGGGATCCCGTATCTGATAGAGAGGTTGTCCTTGCAAGCGAGAGAGGCGGTTTCACCCAGACTAGAGAGACAGGCAAAGACGGAACAGCCGTCTTCCAATCCCTGCCCTATTCTTCAATCGAGACGATAGGGCCCTACAACCTAAATGTGGAGTATGATGGGATCAAGGTCGTCCAGGCCTCTGTCTCTGTGCCTGTCAGCGAGGTTACTCTCACCGCCAGGCTCTTGGACCTCAACGTCACCGTGACCGACCTTAGGGGTAACTCTGTCAAGGATGCCTCGGTCCTCATACGGTCGACAAAAAGCACCGTGGTCTCGCAAATGAAGTCGACGTCGGCCGGGTCAGCTCTCTTCGAGGAGCTGCCGGCGTCCGGTCTACCTGAGGTAGGCGAGTATGAGGTCTCGGCGACAGTTCGCCAAGTGGTCGTGTTCAACCAGACGAGAGGCTTCGACGAGAGTCTGAACTTATCAGCCGTGGCGTCATTGGGGGAATTGTCATTGAAGGTCGTTGACGAATCGGGCGACCCTGTCCCAGAGGTTTTGATCTCTGTTTCGAACGAGGCGAATCCAAGTTATGGAGCCTACGATACGGACAGTGAAGGCCAAGCTGTCTTGCGAGAGATGCCTCTCTCCACAACGAAGGCGGGTCAATACAATCTCGTGTTCAAAAGAGGCGGCGTCAAGGTGAAAGAGTTCAACTTCTCCCTATCCTTGTCGCAGCCGTTCGCCGAGGAGACGGTTACCATCGACAGAATTGAGGTCCATATCTCCGTGAAGGACTTTCGAGGCAACCCGGTGGAAAACGCGGCAATCGAGCTGACGGATCTCTCGCTGCCCGACGGTAAAATCGTCGCGTCCACATCGCGTGGAGGTTTGGCCGACGTTGAAGCCCTGCCCGGAGCGTACACCGTGACTGTCCAATATAGAGGCCATGAGGTTATGAGCCGGATAGTCGCAGTAAATCAAACCACATTAGAAATAGCTGGAGTCGCCGTTGATCTCCCCGTCACTATAGTCGTTGTGGATTCAAGTGGTAGCCCACTGTCAGGAGTTGTGGCTCGCGCGATTTTCGGCGGAGAATCGCTCTTTGAAGGAGAAGTCGGTAGGAACGGCTCCTTCGACGTCACGGTGCCGCATGGTGGACCTCTTACGGTTTCTGTGGAGGTGGGAGGAGTCTTGCAGGCCGTCGAGACAATTCTTGTTGACCGGCCTACAACCCAATACGTCACTCTTCGTTCAATCGTGGGGTTCGCCGGTTTTCACGTCTCAGTGGGAACACTCATGGCGGCCGTGACTGTGCTCGTGATCGTTGTGTTTGTGGGCTTGAACGTGGCTGTGCGGCGGAAGATGTTGACAAAAAGGCTTAAAGGTATCCGCAGAGCGCCCGAGACGTCGTCAGGAGAAGGTAAGTCCAAGAAGACATCGTGACAGGCTGTTCTTCGTGTCTCACGGAGATGTGTTCGTTTTGAGCTCAGAGAAGGATTGCGTCCCCTTGTGTCGTTTCTTTAGGTGCGGGCAGAGGGCTCTGGCAGATCGAGGTCGGCAAGTTTGGTGCAGGTGGGTCAACGACATCTGTACCGGAGGGCGTTGCAAGTATGCGGCCTGTGCTCAACGTAGGATGCTTGCCAACAGCAAATGCGGCATGCTCGTAAAGAGAAGAACGGTGGGCGAGTTGACGCCGCAGGGTCCCCTCGCCAAGGCGGTCTTTGGAGCTAGAGCCAGAAGAAAGCTGGAGGATCTCGGGATCTAGCAGCATGCTGACCGCTGGTTCGGAACGAAAAAATTGCTGGCGTGACGAAGGCCTCGATCAATTGGAGCAAGGTTTTATCTCATTGCATGAAGACCTCACTCGACCCGACTTGTCAGCTGAGGATCGGGAGATACGGTGGAGGCGGAATTCCCCGCCCATCGTAACCGTTATCGGCATCACGGGCATTCCTTTGGTGCATCCTGGAGACCACCTAGCCTCGATCATAGTTGATGCAGCCAGAAGGCAGAAGACGCCCATCGCTGAGGGAGATGCTGTGGTCGTCACGCACACAGTGGTCTCCCTGAGCGAGGGATTGATTGTGAATCTAGAGGGCATCGAGCCGTCGGATTTTGCCAAGAGATTCGGCGTTGAACATGGAAAGGACCCACGCCTGGTGGAGTTGGTCCTGAGGAACTCCAAGCGGATCGTGAGGATGAAGGGCGGAATACTCATAGCAGAAACGAAACACGGCTTTGTATGCGCCAACGCCGGAGTCGACATCTCCAACGTTTCAGGCGGGTCGATGGCTGTCACTCTGCCTCAAGATCCCGACGCTTCTGCCAATAGGGTCCGCAGAGGGATCAAGGATATCACGGGGCTTGATGTCGCTGTGCTCGTGTCGGACACGCATGGAAGACCCCTCAGGAGAGGGCAGGTCAATCTCGCCATCGGAGTGAGTGATATCAATCCTCTCTACGACAGGCGGGGGGAATTGGACCTCCACGGTAGAGCCCTGCAGGTGAAGACTATCGCTGTAGCAGACGAGATATGTGGCGCCGCGGAACTTGTCATAGGTCAAGCTGCAGAGGGTATCCCAGCCGCAATTGTTCGTGGGTACAGGTATCATCGAGGACGATCGTCGGCGAGGCAGCTCATAAGGAAGGAAGAAGAGGATCTCTTCATATAAAGGCCGAATTCAGTGAATGGCATTGCCGAGTCGGTTCGAACCTGATGCCCTGACATGTCTTCTTGAACTAACTGTCAAGTCGGGCCAAGCACACATCAGCGACCTGGCGGCCAAGTGCAGATTCAGCGTGGAGCTGACCGAGAGGATCATTGCCAGTGCGCCTGAGGTGGCGTTGGAAGAAGCAACGATCCTTGTTTTGGACGAGAAAAGAATTCAACTTGCTTTAAGGGCAGTGAGGAGCCGGGCAGACCGTGTTAAAGTTGCGCGTCTCCTGAGTTGGAAGGACTTTGAGATCTTCTCTGCCAAGGTGTTCTCGGCATTTGGATATCAGATCGCGACCAACGTCAGGCTCAAGTTCCACAGGCGCAGAATGGAGATCGACCTCGTGGCGCAGAGGTACTCAAGCCTTGTTGCTGTGGACTGCAAGCACTGGAAGAACGTTCTCTCTGGGCAAAGGATGGCTAGAGTTGCCAACGAGCAGGATCTGAGGGCCGAGTGTTTAGCTCGGTTTCTCAGCGAGCAGTGGGGACCCGGTGAAGTCTGTGTCAGAGTCCTGCCCGTCGTTGTCTGTCTGTACGAGCCGCGGCAGAGGTTTTTCAACGGTTGCCCTCTCGTCTCTGTCACTAATCTTCCAAGTTTCGTTGAGCAACTCCCGGCCGAGATCGCTGGTTTGAGAACACACAAGGCAGGACTGTCGAGGCTAACATCTATCGATGAAATCGTGCAAGGCATCAAAGGAATGAAGGGTCAGAAAACCCTTGGGTGAAGACGAAGTTGACTGTAGGGTCACGAATCGAACATGTCAAAAGGGCGAGACACCCTCTTTGACCCTTATCGGAAGTCTTTTAAACTCTATCACGGTGCTGGCACAAACATGAGTGAAATAAGCTACGGCGAGTTCAAGAGGATAGACATGCGAGTCGGCACTGTCCTCACCGCTGAAAAGGCCGCTGGCTCGGACAAGTTGATGAAGATGAAGGTGGATTTTGGGGGACGGGTCAAGCAGGCGGTAGCCGGGCTTGCGCATCTCTACGAGGCCGAGCACTTCGTAGGGAAGCAGTACGTCTTCGTATTCAACCTGAAGCCGGCGATGTTTCGGGGTCAGATCTCGGAGTGCATGATCCTGGCAGCAGCCAAGGATGACAGCGTCGTAATCCCCGTGGCCCCTGAGCGCAGCGTGGAGAATGGTCTCAGGGTTCTGTAGCCTAATCGACCCCCTCGTTGACTGAGGTTGTGCTGCGCCGCACTGGGGGACGATCGATCGGGTCGCATGGTGCTGTTGATTGCCGATCGGGGTGAATCGATCTTCGGCCTAGGTCTTGGTTGCTCTCACAACCACTAGGCGTTCGAAGAAGAGTCTGGTCTCTCCGACTATTTGGGTCCTGCAGCCCAGTCTCTCCATTTCTCGAAGGGGCTCTTCTATGCCGGAGGACGAGGAGAGAACCATCCATACCGAACCTCCCGGTTCCAGGTGTTGAACCGCCTGTCGGATAAATCGAAGTAATGTTTCTGTTCCGCGCTCGCCACCTGCCCAAGCCCGGTCCTCGATCCTCTGGTGAACCCACATCTCCTCTTGAAGGTACGGGGGGTTAGAAACGATCGCCGAGAATCTCTTGCCAGTTCGGATGGGTTCGAGGCCGTTGGAGCAGACCACGTCGATTTTCCGGCTCAGCAGGTTCAGTTCTGCGTTGCAATGAGCACACCGTGCTGCAGCGGGATTGATGTCCGTCGCCAGCACAAACCCAGCTGTTCGAGCCACTTCCAAGGCAAGTATCCCCGAACCGGTGCCGATGTCCGCCAGCACAAATCCCAATTGTGCTCTTTCTCGGATGATGCAGTCCAGGATGAGGTAGGTGTCTTGTCCCGGGGGGTATACGCCGTCGAGGAGCCTCAGCGTTGTCGGTCCCTGACGCCTCACTTTCAACAGACAGGCACTGTCCCTTCGAGGTATTGACTAGACTGGCCTAGGGATAGATTCTGGTAGGGGTTCGAGGAAAGAGGCTTGCGTCCCTGATATGTCGCAGACCCAGAAGCCATCTGACCGTTCGCTCTATCCCCAACCCGAAGCCGCTGTGAGGCACGGAGCCGTACCGCCTAAGGTCGAGGTACCACTCGTAGTCCTCAGGGTTGAGGCCCCAAGACTCTATGCTCTCAACAAGCTGGTTGTAATCATGAATCCTCTGCCCTCCCCCGATTATCTCTCCATATCCACCGGGGGCAAGGAGGTCCGCACAACGGAGGACGCGGGGATCTTTGGGATCCCACATGTGGTAGAAGGTGCCCTTGGCCTCCCTGGGGTAGGAGGTCACAAAGAATGGCTTCTCGAATTCCTTGGAGAGAACGGTCTCTTCATCTGCCCCCAAATCGTCTCCCCACTCCAGTTCCATGCCTCTCCGCCTTATTGTATCAAGAGCCTCTGTGTAGCTTATCCTTGGATAGGGTGGCTCTACCGCCTCTGTGTCGATCTGTTTTCGCAGAAACCTGAGCTCGGCTTGACAGCGACGGACGACCTCCTTGACGGCAAGGCTCACAAGCTCCTCCTGCAGACTCATGATATCGTCCAGGTCGGCGAAGGCCACCTCGGCTTCAAGATGAGTGAACTCCGTGAGATGCCTGGGGGTCCTGCTCTTCTCTGCTCTAAAGCTCGGCTGAAGCGAGTAGACTCTCTCCAAGCCGAAGATCGCTGCCTCTTGGTAGAGCTGAACGCTCTGCGTCAGATACGCTGTTTTGCCGAAGTAATCGACGGGGAACAAGGTTGCGCCTCCCTCGACGGCAGCTGTGACAAGAGTGGGACACTGTATCTCGTAGAAGCCTCTCTCGTCCAAGCAATTGAGGACTCCTTGCACGAAGGCGGACTTCGCCTTCATGAAAGCTGCAACCCTTGGGCTACGCAGGTGCAGGTGACGGTGGTCGAGTTGGAAGCGAACGCTCGCCCCCTTCCTTATCGGAAATTCCCCGATGGAGCGCCCTATGGGTTCCATGGATAAGCAGTGTATCTCGGATCCCCCGGGCGCCCTCTCATCCTTCTTCACAACCCCACGAAGCTTCACAGACGACTCTGTTTTGATCTCTGACGCCAGGCTCATGCTGTCGGGGTCCGATACTCCCTTCTTGAAAGCGACCTGCAGAAGCCCCTTCGAGTCTCTGATGGTCAGAAACACTACGCCGCCGTGCAGTCTTCTAGTGTAGATCCAGGCCATCAGCTCCACCTCTGAGCCTTCAGGCATGCTGAACACGTCGGAGGTGAAAGTCTTCTTCAATCCGCTCTACACTCCGATGCGTGGCGTAGGGGAAGCGGCGGACGCTTTATGCTTTTCACAGAAAACCTGCGCTCGATGTGACTCAACTTTGTGGTCCAGCGAAAGGCGAGTCAAGGTAGGGGGTGAACAACTCGATGATCAGAATTGGGGGGGCGCCATTCGTCCCTCGACGCTATCCGACCTTTAGCTTCTTCCACACTAGTATGGTTGCGTATTCTCTTCTGATGCCCTCGTTCTGCACAGCGTTGGCGATGTTCGTCTGCAGAATTGTGTCCACTTTCTCTCCGTAGACACTCCCGTATCTGCTTTTCATCTCTTCGTAAAGTTCATTTGGTATCTGCGTGGAAACTGTGCGCTGATCTATTCGCTGAGGAAGCTCATCCAACTCGCGGATTCTGGAGTCCACCTCTTTGATCCTTTCTCTAAGTTCGAACAATCTCTGCCTGAGGACGGGTATCTGAGCCTCAAGCTCTTCTCTCGCTCCCACCTCTATCGTTTTGCCTCCGCTCTCCTTCTCCTTCATCTGAAGTGTGTTAAGCTCTATCGTCGAAAGGTACAACTCTTCTTCCGTCGTCGCAAAGCTGCTCTCCAGCTTGCCCTTTGCAGCCTGGAACTTGTTCTTGACTGCAGCTGAGTCCTGCACTATCGCTTCTCGAGACTCGTCCCATCTGGAGATGATCTTCTTCGCCACTCCCACACTTATGTCCTGATCTCTGAACATTCTCTGGAAGACTGTGTCCCTGAGCTTGATGTCATTCATGCGAGACAGTAGGGCCTCGTAGCTGCTTTTCGCCTCTTCCAAGTCCCTTTCAGGTGTGGCCTCTGGCTTGGACACACCTTCCTCAGCCTTTTCCACAACCTGAACGGATTCCTTGCCCTCTTCCTGAGCCGGTTCCTCCTTGCCCTCACTCTCTACGGAGGGTGCCTCTTCCTCCCGCGAAACCGTCTCGTCCCTTATTACTATCTTCCTAGGCATCTTCAAGCTACCCTATCGCGAATATGAAAGCTACGAGCACCATGATTGCGACCGCTGCCAAGGCCATTGCGATCAAACCCTTGACAGAGCCGATTCTAAGCAATAGATACTCCGCAAAGCTCGTAGGAATGCCTGCATTCCCTACAGGGTCAAGTAGGCGGTCGACACCATCTACATTGACCAGCTGCTCCAGGCCGGAACTATCATCCCCCAGATCCTTTTCGATCGATCGATCGATCGTCAAACCCTGGTCAGGCTTGAAATCAACGTCAAGAACATGCCTTATGTCAAGCGTACTGAGACCATAGAGAGTGCTCTGAAGTACCTTGTTGCGCCCAGCACCCACTGATACCACGTTTTGGAGCACTTGGCCCCTCTTGCCGAGCCTGAACACCCTGAACCTCAGGTCTGAGATCTGCCTTGTAGTCTTGTATATTATGGGGTCTATCACAAGGGCCACAGCCTTGGGAAAGAGAGCTTGGTACCTTCTCTGAGTCTCTATGTCTATTCCAGAAAGGAACAGACCCATTCCCGGGTGAGAATGGTACCAACCAACAACGTAGAGGCCGCTGGTCTCCTCCCTCAGCTTCTCAGCGACATCGGCTTGAACTTCCTCGTGCAGCTCGACATAGCCAGGATTTCCTCGTTGCCTTCCAGTCACGGCGTCCCATACCTCCAAAACTGATCCTTGCATTTTCCCTACTAGGAGCCCGATCACTTCTCTTCGAACATTGGTCAAGGAGTGCTTCAAGATCTTTCCGAGGGCCAGCGGATAGATCCGGGTCTTCATGAATATCTCCTGGCGAACCGCGAGAACGAAAACGCGACGCCTATATATCTTTGTGATGTGTAGAGCTTGTCAGTGACCCCGATTCCAGCGCGTTTTCACCTCCACTTTTCGTCCCAATTCCTGATTTCAGGCCTGATATCCGCGGTATCGATGATTGGGGCGAAAAATCGGCGATAGACCACTGCCCAATTCAGTCGATCCAAGGAACAGCTCGAAGATTCTGGACGGGGCGCCTTCCTGGGTAAGACTTCGAGATTTCCTGAATAGTAAGCTGAGAGCCGGTTGCCGAAAACCTTTAGGCGGGCTCCGTAAAGCTAATAGGGGCGGTTAGGCGGCGAACGGGAAACTGGCGTGTTTCCACAAGATGGCACAGTTGCGATAAAGCTTGACTCCCGTGCGATACGCTAATAACCTGGTCGCCGGACCGACTTGCAAGGACTCGGATGAGAATTGAAGATCAAGGTAGTACCTGCGGTGGGCGGCGGAAGCCCTCTGGAACTGGATGTGGCCCCTACAGCTACGGTTGGCGCGGTGAAGACGAAAGTCTGTGCGATCAAGAGACTGCCTCCGGACACGACGAGGCTCACATACAAGGGACGGGCACTCAAGGACACGGACAATCTGTCGAGCCTCGGTGTGGCTGAAGGAGACAAATTGGTGCTGATAACAAGAACAGTAGGCGGCTAATCCCTTGCAGACCGTGGCTGAGCTGCCTGAAGTGATGTGGGAAAAGAGATTAGCCCTAGAGTACAGGCAGCTCAGGGAGCACGAACCGCTCTTTGACCTAGTAGAGAACGACCTTACTCACTACATGGGAGTGATAGCGGGATCCAGTCTCTACGATGATGGCTACTTCAAGGTCGAGATCTTCCTGCCTCGAAGCTTTCCTTTCATACCACCTAACATAATCTGGCACACTCGAATCTGGCATCCGAACTTCTCTGACGACCTCCCTGCTCGAATATGCGAATCGATTTTCAAGGAAGATTGGTCTCCTTCCGTTCACGTGTACGCCATAATTGAAGCCCTCCGTAGCCTTGTAACGGACCCTAACCCCGACGACCCGCTGAACGGCATGGCTGCCATGGAGATGAAGTATAGACCAGACATGTTTCGTGCACATGTGCTCCAGTACGTGGAGTGCTATGCCACTCCAGAGCAGGCGTTCTACGACGTCGGCTGGAGAATATCCTAGTTGTGCCCCTCGGACATGGAACGCTACGATAGGCAGCTGCGGGTCAAAGGTTGGGATCAGAGGAAACTCCAGGGATCGATGGCTCTCGTTGTGGGAGTTGGGGCCATAGGCTGCGAGGTGGCGAAGAATCTCGGCCTCATGGGCATCGGCTCTCTGATCCTGGTTGACAGCGACCGTGTTGAGGTTTCAAACCTGAGTAGGCAGATGCTTTTCGCAGAGAGAGATGTGGGACGGCCGAAAGCTATCGTCGCCAAGAGAAGGATCAGAGCCATGAACCCAGACGCTAAGATAACTGCCCATCACGTCCGCGTGCAGGATATCGCTCAGGCAAAGCTTGAGAAGGCGGATGTGATCTGTTCATGCGTCGACAATTGGGCGACCCGCCGCTGGCTGAACTCCTCTGCCGTAGAGCTTGGGAAGCCCATGGTTGACGGCGCCATGGATGGGATGTATGGTAACGTCCAGGTCATCATACCAGGGGAAACCGCTTGCGTCGAGTGTCACGGCGACACGCTGATTCCTAGTGATGTGCAGCTCGCTGAGTGCACTCTGAAGAAAAGGACCCCTCAGGATCTGGTGAGGGACCTAGGAGAAGAAGGAACTGAAATCGACCAATCGTTCGCCGTGAAGTTGTATGCAGCTGGGTTCAAGACGATCTACGACCTCAAGTATGCCACGTCTGAGCACATGGGGAGGCTCGGCGAGGCCGACGCTCAACGCGTGACTGCTTTGCAGGAGAAGCTAATGCCTCCCATGCCCGCCTTGCAGACCGTGGCTGCCGTTGTTGCTGGTATCCAATCTCAAGAAGTTGTGAAGCTCCTAGAGGGAAATGCGATCGGCCGAACCAAGGATGGGCTGATGGTCTACGACGCCGTCAACGAGACTTTCTCTTCCGTTGAGCTGGACAGAAATCGGGACTGCTTTGTCTGCGGCGAGTACTACAATACCGGATACCTGACGTTCCAGGTTCAGCTCCGTGAGAAGGTTGAGGACCTCAAGAGGAGGATTGCAGAGTCCTTCGGCTACCCAGACCCAGACGTGCAGTTCAGGACAAAGATTCTCAGAGACGAGGAGGCGCTTTCGGAAGCAAATATTAAGGACGGCGACCTCATACATGTCCACACGAGTAGGAGGCTAAGTCCGCTCACCCTCAAGCTCAGTGCTGAATAGGATGTGTTTCAAGTGAGGATAGAGGTGAAAGAAGGGAAGAGCCTGGGGCTATGGGACTGGGGAGAAAAAGCGTCGAGGAAGCAGCGGAAGAGAGGCAGGCTGGTCTGTGCTGTGTGCACGCTGCCGATGAACCGAACAGATGAGAGGTACTCTTGCCCTCACTGCCGCGCGGAGGGACACTACCAATGCTTCGTGGAATGGCTTAACGTCAAGGGTACGTGCCCCTACTGCAGACGACCCGTCATAGAGGTAATAGTATGAGTGACGAAGATGTCTTTGAGCTGGAGCTGTCCTATGTAGAAACGCCCAAGGGAAAGGTGTCGGCCCATGAAACCAGCAAAAAGATCGCCGAGGCAATACTCATGATTCAAGAAGAGAATAGAAAGCTAGAGGAAAGGATTAGGCAGATAGAGCAGAGGGGCGGAACCCTTCAAGGCACCGAGGAACTCAAGAAGGAGCTCGCCAACATCCACAAGGAGTTAGAGGACGTCATGGCTCAGCTGGATGCCTTGAAGGATGCTTTCCAGGAAATCATAGAAACCATGAGAGGCGCAAAGGAGGATCAACCCCCAGAGAGCGAGCCGGAGCAAGCTGTTCTTCGCTAGGGCTTAAGAACCGCTTCCCTCATTTCCCTTACTATCTTTTCCAGTCTGTTTCTTGTCTTCTCCAAATCGGCTATGTCGGATCTGATCGAGTCTCTTCTCTTCTCCAGCTTCACGAGTTCAGCGTTTGCTTCGCTGAGTCTCTCCTCTGCCTCTTCTGCTTTTTTCTCCCTCTCCTGGAGCCGCACCACAGCGTCAGCTAGCTCCTTTTCTTTGCGCACGAGACGCTCCAGCCTCAGCTCCCTGAACTTGAATGACCTGTCGAGCCTCCTGATTTGATCGTCAAGCTGGCCTTTGGATTCTTCGAGCTTCTTCAGGTAGCCATTACTCAACTCCTTGATTTCTGCGTCCAGCTCAGATTTGCGGCTCTCAAGCTTCTCCAAGTTCTCCTTCGCGGAAAGGAACGCCTGCTCCTTCTCCTGGGTCTCCCTCCTCCACGTCGCCAACTCATCCCTCAGCTTCTTCAACTCCTCTCTTTCCTGAGCCAACTTGTCCACGTCTTTCCTCACCATCTCGCGTTCCTTTCCGAGGACGTCGATGAGGTTGTGCAGACCCTCCTGAATGGACATCACTCTCACCTCATAGTCCTGAACAGCGGACAGAGCGGCCGACAAGCTATCTACCCTTTGCAACATGGTCTGAATACGGCTGATCGATTCTTGGGAGATCTCGCTCTGCTGAGGCATCTTCTCCATCCTTGTCGAGAGCCCCTTGACACTATCCTCAACTCCCCCTACCTTGTCATCAAGTTCTGAAATGGATTCACGAATGCTGGAGAGGTAGTTTTCAAGCTCCTTCGGCAGGTCGCTCTTGCCTCCAAAAAGCTTGCTACCCAAGGGGTTCCACCAAGCTACCATTCTCCGATTGGAGGACCATATAAAAACCTGTTGTTTCCCTAGGGTGGAATGTACTCAGGCTGAAAACGTTTATATCAAAACGGCCGAGACCTCGGGCGTAAAAGCCCACAGAGTTGGTTTCCGTGTATCTTGGCGTACAGGAGGCCGAGAGAAGGCTCTTCAGGATGGCCCTGATCGCGGGGGTAGTTGGTTTCATCAATATCGCCAGCCTCTTTCTGAGCTGGTATGTCCATACAGCTGAGAACCTCCAGTCGGAACCGATCATGGGATACATGCGGGTTGAGACGCTGGCCCTCTCGCTGTTTGGGGGAGTTGTCGCAAGCGCGAGTGCTCTCTCATCTTGGTTAGCGAAGAGACTGAAGCAAATCAAGAGGGCAGAGTCAAGCCTGGCCCTGGTGGGCGGGGTCATGTCGATCCTCTCCCCCATCGTGATGATCACGAGGATTGTTCCCGGGTTGGAGGAGGCAGGAGGAGGCGGCTATTTCGACGTGGGGTTGTTCGTCTCAGCGATCTCTGCCGCTGCCGTGGTCCTTGTCGGAGTTTTCATATCGCTCATACCAGTGAGTGCTGAGGAGCCTCGATCGATCGTGTCCGTTGCTGTGCCTTCGCCCTCACGCCGGACTGCAACTTCGACAACTTTTCCGCCGGCGTTGCTGACCGAGGCTCCCCCTATAGAGAGGCGCCGCGAGGTGAGAACAGTCGTGATGGAATCGGTAGACGAGCTAGTCGAAGGAGCCATGTGCACGATTTGCTACCAGCCTCTGGAATTGGGGTCCACTGTGAAGTGCTCGGCTTGTGCAGCTCTCTACCACCAAGGATGTGTGGACGTGTGGGTCGACCTGAACGGAATCTGCCCTAACTGCAAGAATCCCGTGGAGACAACGTACCCCCGGGAAGAGTAAATAGATTAGCCCGATGGAAACGAGACCTTCTCCCGAATGTGGCCAAGAACCGCGTCGACACCAGTCCTATCCTGCAGCATTGTGTCCCTGTCCCTAACGGTCACTGTCTTATCTTCCATAGTCTGGTAGTCGACAGTCACGCAGCAAGGAGTTCCCACTTCGTCTTGTCTTCGGTACCTTCTGCCGATGCTTCCACTGTCATCATAGAACACGTCGAAGCTCGTGCGCAACATGTTGTGGATTCTCTTCGCCTCATCGGGGAGCCCCTTTCTGTTGACCAGGGGAAACACTGCTACCTGAATGGGAGCTAGGTATGGAGGCACCTTGAGAACGACCCTCTCCTTTTCTCTGGTCAAGCTGTGCTCCATGATGGAGTAGACGGTCCTATCTATGCCCATGGACAATTCGAAGACGTGAGGAAGAACCTTTCCCTCATCCATGATGGCAAGGTCTCTGCCGCTTTCCCTTGCGTGGCCTCGGAGGTCGTAGTCAGTACGGTAGTTGCACGCCACCAGCTCCAGCCAACCCAGACTGGTTCTAACCTCCAAGTCCCAGCCCTGCTCAGCGTAGAATGCTCTTTCCTCAGCACCCATCTCTCTATACCGCATTTCACTTCCCGGAATACCGGTCTTGTCGTAGAATTGCTGCAGCAGGGCCATGTAGTAGGCGATCAATTCGTTGGCTATCAGACCCTCCTTGACCGCCTGCTTGCAGCTAAACGGCTTTGTCTCACTGCTGTCGAGCGGCTGGATGGATAACTCATAGTCCTCAACGAGTCTGAACTTGTGGTAGTCTCCCGCTTTCGCCGGGTTGAAGAAGATCTCAATCTCAGCCTGGATCATTTCTCTCAGTCTTATCAAACCTTGACGCGGCGAGATTTCGTTCCTGAAGCTTCTTCCAACTTGGGCGAGAGCAGCAGGCAGCTTGCATCTCATTGTCCTGAAGACTCGGGGAAAGTCAAGGAAGATACTCTGGCACGTCTCCGGACGGAGATAGGCCGGAGCCGCCTCTCTTGCCCCAACACCCAGCTTGAACATCATGTTGAATCTCCTAGTTTTCGATAGTTGGCCTCCGCACTTGGGGCATCGGGCCTGGTTCTTCTCCAGAAGTCCGTCAAGCTCCTTCTCTGACAGCTTCTCCGGAACCAATGCGCCGATGATCTGCTCGATCAACTTGTCAGCCCTATGGACGCTGCCACACCTAAGGCACTCGACAACGGGATCCGCGAAGCCTTTCAGGTGTCCGCTCGCTGCAAAGACGCGTTCAGGCAAGATTACGGAGCCATCCACTTCCAGCATGCCATCTCTTCTAACCATTTCCCTTCTCCACAGCTCAACCACCCTGTTCTTCAGAGAAACGCCTAGGGGACCATACTCCCAGAAACCAGCCAGCGCGTCTCCATAGATCTCAGCGGCAGGAAAGAAGAAGCACCTTTCCAAAGCCAGCTTGGCAACTTCTTCGTAGCCCACGACAGCTCGCCGTTGAGCGAAGATGAACGCGGTTTTTAACCCTATGCGTGAGATCTTGTCTTCTTGATCGACTTAGTTGGTCTGAAAAACTTATAGCTCGTGTCGGTCTTGTGGACTCACAGACAACGACTAGTGCGGTGGCGGGCATTGGTTTTTCCCAGAGATAGAGAAGAGGAGTTTCAAGGCAGGCTGGCCGCCTTAGCCCAACAACAGATTCGCAAGGTCTTGGACTGCCTTCGTAGCCTTGCTTTGATGATGGAAACACTCCTCGAGGGAAAGGGGGGAACCAAGGCAGTCGAGCAGAGTCAGCGACGAGTACTGGAGAGCGAAACTGAGGCGAGGGAGGAAAGGCGGGTCATAGAAAGCGAGATTGCCAAGGTCGGGGCAATCCTGGCCAACAGAGAAGACTTCATGAGACTCGTCGACGACATCGACAAGATAGCCGACTTGACCGAGGGAATCTCCTTCAGAATCGTATGGCTGTCAAGGGGCAAGATGAAGCCCAAGAAGAACGTCCTCAATGAGCTGCGCAGCATGACTGAAGCCGTTTTGGTGGCGGTTACGAGGGTGAGAGAGGCACTCCTAGCCGTCACCTTGAGCGCTGAGACCTTCTCGGCAAAAATCAAAGAGACAGAAGACGCGGAGCGGAAAGTGGATGAGATGTACCGGCGAACCGACTTGATGATTCTTGAAAGTGACATGAAGATCGCTCCTCTGTTGCTTACCAGAGAGGTGGCAATGATGCTTGAGGATGTTGCAGACAAGGCGGAGGAGGCTGCAGACACATTGCGCCTCCTTTCGCTTGCACTTCTGTAGGTGGTGTGCTTCGACGAGTCACGAGGAACGCGTCGAGGCTGAGCTCGTGGAAGGGAACATCATAGTCTGGAAACCTGAGGATGGACGAAGGCTGTTCGGGAAGGGCTACTACGGCAAACCGCTAGGGGTACCGAAGCCGAAGTCAAACGACTTCAATGTTCCCCTCATCCTGGATCTAATCGAAGCCATGTATCTCCTGGAGAAGGGGCTCATCAAGGTAACGATGAGCGGACAAGAGCTTTCAGCTGACGAGATACTCAGCCGTGGAGCTCAATCCTACGATCGGCTTCATGCAAAATACTTGGTCTACAGAGATCTGAGAGAGAAAGGATTCATAGTCACGCCGGGAATCAAGTTCGGGAGTGACTTCGCGGTGTATAAGCAGGGGCCTGGGATAGACCACGCTCCGTTCATGATCCAAGTGACGTTGAAGAGTGATGAGTTCTCAGCGGCGGAAATTGTGCGATCAGGCAGACTTGCCACCACGGTCAAGAAGGAGTTCACAGTCGCCGTTCCAGACCCTGTCAATGAGAAGGTTGAGTACATTACATTCAAGTGGTGGAAGGCGTAGAGATCTTTCTCGATCCCTCAGGATGAAGCCGGGGATGGGAGTTGCATGCACCGCTTTTTCCGGCTACATTTTGCACCCATGTAAAGCGGCTTTCCTCAACGGGGTCTGCAGGCCGCCGCCTGACTGCTCGGCCACCCCGGCGCGAAGCACCAATTCGCGCGGTTCCCAAATAAACCTTTGCGTAGGTCTGTATATGCCGGCTTCTCTTCCGCAACTCTTATCCACACCAAGCTCCTGCCTTCCTCGTGAGTGAGATGTCTAGCAGACGAAGTGCTCTGAACCTGATATATAACAGGAGCACCGTGAGGCGGTTCAAGCCGG
The DNA here is from genome assembly GCA_041862235.1 of Nitrososphaeria archaeon. GTDB lineage: Archaea > Thermoproteota > Nitrososphaeria_A > Caldarchaeales > JAVZCJ01 > JBGVSY01. Next base: position 34,191 of record JBGVSY010000120.1, read on the forward strand.
CCCCAATATCGGATGAGATGGTTCAGCTCATGGTGGAGAACGGTCAGAGAGCACCCACGTACTGCTCTTTTCAAGCGTATTCCTTCATATTGGTGAAAGATGAAGAGAAAAAGAAAGCGATAGCGCAAATGCACGCGGAAGAGGCTGTTCTGGACGCATCGATCTGGGTGGTAATCTGCGCCGACCTCAACAGGCTGGAGAAGACGCTGGACATCCTAGGACATGATCACGCGTTGAAACGCAATAGCTTCACGGCGGGCAAAGTACTGAGTATCTTCGATGCGGCACTGGCGGCAGAGAACATGGTTTTGACCGCCGAGAGCTTGGGCCTGGGATCCGTCTTCCTAAGTATTGTAGAGGAAGCGGCGGAAGTGTCTAGGATTCTCCGACTCCCGCGCGGCGTCCTACCGATAGCTCTCCTCTGCATCGGTGAGCCCGACGAGAGGCCGCCCAGAAGGCCGAGGTTACCCCTTGAGGTTGTGCTTCACACCGACGAGTACCGAGAGACCTCCAAGGAAGAGCTCTTTTCCTACCTCAAGGGAGCGGATGAAACTCTCAAGCTCGAGAATTACTACGTGAAATACACGGGAGGGCAGTACAGTCACGCAATGCATCTCAAACTAAAAACACAGCATTCTCGTGAAAGAAACAAATGGAACTCGGCGCTGACGAAGTTCATTAGGAGGGCAGGCTTCGGAATCTAGCCGCAACAGAGCGGAGGTTCTGACGGCAGATTTCAATCGGTCCCCATGGCTCCAACATGTGCTCCTGCAAACGCCCCCAGCGACATAACGTCATCGATCTGCTTCAGAAAGGGATATTTGCTGCCGGAGAGCGATCGATCGTAGTGTCCAAGCTTTGAGGAGGCCACAGTTCGAGGAGATCTTGGGGGACAGCACAGAGCTGATCAACCGGCTTATCGAGAAGTACATCCCGAGGGTGTACACAGCGGACAAGGTTGCCTCCATTTGTGGTCCCCCAAGATACGTATATCCGATCAAGGTATTGGATAAGTCGATTTCCCAGCCTTTTTGGGACTTGATGGACCGTGGGGGCAAGAGATGGAGACCTGCCCTGTTTCTCACAACGTACAAGGCTTTGGGGGGAGATCCACAGCAGGTCTTGGACCTGGCGACAATCCCTGAGATCGTGCACAACGGCACACTCATTGTAGACGATGTGGAGGACCGCAGCGAAACTCGTAGGGGGAAAGAATGTGTTCATCGTATCTATGGCGAAGACATAGCCATCAACGCCGGAAACACCATGTACTTTGCTGCGCTTCAACCTTTGTTGAAGAGCTCCCTCCCCCCCGAGAAGAAGCTGGCCATTCTTGAGATGCACGCCGAAGAGATGACTAGGGTGAGTTTCGGTCAGGCGATAGACATAGCTTGGCATAGAGGGCTGGAAAAGGATGTGGCGGAAGAGGAGTATCTTCAGATGTGCTTGTTGAAAACTGCCTCGCTTTCAAGAATGGCAGTTAGGATGGCAGCGACCTTGGCGGGAGCCGACGAAGCGACAACGAAGGCCCTAGCGGAGTTTGCTGAGGCGATAGGGGTTGCTTTCCAGATTCAAGACGACATTCTCAACCTAGAGGGAACACAGGAGAAGTATGGGAAAGAGATAGGTGGGGACATAACTGAAGGCAAGAGGACTCTCATGGTCATCTACGCAATCTCACATCTCGACCCCGAGCGCAGAGCGAGGCTGCTCTCAATTCTCGACTCACACACGCGAGATCAGCACCGAATAGAAGATGCTGTGGCCATTCTGAATCAGTCAGGTGCGATAGAGCACGCCAAACGTGTGGCAGAGAAAATGGTTCGAGACGCGTGGTCAAGGGTTGACAAGCTCCTGCCTGACTCAGAATCGAAAGAAAGACTCAGGATGCTTGCTGAGTTTCTTGTACAACGGGATTTCTGAAGCCTGCTATCGTGAAGTTATCTGGGAGATTCTCGCCAATCTCCTCAAGGCTTGGGCCTTGTCCCTTCTCGTGAGCTCTGCCACTATCAAGGACTGCCTGAGGAATTCTGTAGCACCATCCATGGCTTCCTTGTCGATGGGGAAGGGTACGCCATCCTTGCCGCCCACAGCAAACGAGAACCTGACGGGGTCTTGCCAGCTCGGCGCTTCACCATAAACTAGTACACTGATCAGCGCGAGTGCCCGAACCACGCCTGGACCCACGCCATCAACCCCAATCATTTCCTCATAGCTCTGCGGACTTGTTTCATAGAGCTTTTTTAGCACATTCCAGTTCACCCTTCTCGGCATCTTGAGGTAGCTGAGCCTTCCCAGGTCAAGGGGACTTTGCGTCCCGCGGTCGATCGATCGATCGTGTATCCATCTGTCGAGGGAGCCCTGCTTGAGCCGGACCTCGTTGACAAAGCGTATGACCCTTCCTGGATCCTCCTGAGCTACGCTTAGAGATACTTGTCGGGCACCACGGCTCATCCGCGATGTCATGTCCAGAACAACGTCCCTTCTCTCTTCCGCCGCGATCCCCGCATGAGGTTCCTCCACGAAGGTTCTAAGGTCCTCTCCGATCCAGTGGTACCTGCGAGCTGTTCCATCCGCCGCGTTTATTCCCTGCTGCACTACCGTCCAATGTCCCCTTTCGCTCATTACAAATGAATGATGATAGATCTGGTATCCGTCCTGCAGGACAGCGTTATCCACCTTGGCCGAGAGCTTGCTCGCCCGCGTCAAGGCGTTGATTCTCGACCCAGAGAGACCAGCCAACTCCCCGAGCTCAGTAATCTCACTCGGAGTCCTCCTACTTGCCGATCCCTTTCCGCCGGCAAGCGCGATCCCGTGATCCTCCATGCTCAGCACGTCTCTTAGAACACCGGTCACCACAGTTGTGATGCCGCTGGAGTGCCAGTCGAAACCTATCACGCATCCGAAGCTCTGAAACCAGTAGGGATCAGCAAGCCGCCTAAGCACCTCATCAGTCTCGAACTCGCTTACCATCACTTCGAATATCGCCTTGGAGAGGTTCCGCATCTTGTGGAGAAGCCATCCAGGCACGTGCCCATAGTGTAGCGGGAGCTCTGCCACTCCTGTCCTTCTCATCCGATGTTTGGAGCCTGCTGCGTCTTTCATAACTATTTTGACCCTTCTTCGATTAATCCAAGAATGGCCCCCCTGAAAGACCCCGCATAATACCCGTGTTCTGCAGCGCCTTTCAAGCTGGCGACCGATCGACAAGACCCTAATTGATGCCTCAACGTCTGCTGTGAGAAAGGAACTTCTCTTGGTCTCTGTATTGAGCCTCAAGCCTATCCTTTACATGGTAGAGGAGTACTTTGGTCAAGTGGTGGTCCTTCTCAAGCCGGATCCGATCCATCGGTTCCAAGGCCCGGTTCCTCAGCATCTCCAACTCGTCAGCCAAGGCGATCAGTGTCTCGTGCGCCAGCTCAAGCCTGCTGCCGGATGTCGCGGCGGCTTCGCAGAACCTTAGGTCTTCTTCGATTCGGATGAGGGTCTTCAGACACTGCGTCCTTTCGTAGGAGGACATCGTCTTGACTCCGTCGGGCTTCAACCGTGTCCGTCGTTCTCTTACGAATAAATGTTTCTACGGTTCTACTCAGAAGCCTTGTCTGCCCCGTTCACACTCTGCTTTCCCCGCGTAAGACAATCAGACTGTTCATTGAACTCCATCAGTTCCGGGCGTGCTTGCTCTCGAGATGCCGCAGCAAATCATCCGTGGTTTCGAAAACCTCATCAGCGTGGTAGGACATGAAGGGACTGGGCTTTCTGTGGAAGAGCGGGCTAACCACGTAGACCGCTTTTCCGTGAGTGTCTCCGTAGACCATCTCGCATATCACGCCGACGGACATGACGTTACGGGTCATGAGAATCACAACCATGTCGCTTTGGTCGATCAGCGAGTAGTCCCGGGTAACTATCTGTCCCCTAATGTTGGTGAGCGCGTCTTCGATCTCCTGGGCAGGTATCTCTTGGGATCCATCCTCATCTTGTATCAAGACCTTCTCTGGGGTAGGCTTGCCTTCTCGTTCGGCTTCCAGAACCGCCCTTCTCAGGTCTCCCTCCAGCGACGACTCAGTTATCGTGGAGGGGTCAAAGACAACGAAGTGTTCTCTGAGCTCCCCGGCGATTTTCTTGACCTCGGCAAATCCTTGAACACTCATGTAGGTCATCGGATAGCTCAGGTAGATCTTCTTCACGTCCCGCTTCAACACTAGATCCAGGAGAGTCGACGCCGGATGCTTTCTGGCTATGACGCAGTGCGGCTTCTTGAGCCTCGTAGCCTCATTTTTGGTATAGGCGATCTCTTGGTCCCGCCACATGAGAATGTCCTTCAGGGACAACCCTTCCCGACTCCACTGAGGATCAGCGTGCAGTCTCTTGCGTACCGTGTGTGCGTTGTCGACTATCGTAACGAAGATGTCCGGGGATAGCCTGTCTACAACCTGAGAGGTAAGGGCGGTGATCAATCTTCCCCTCCAGAGGAAGCTGGAGTGTGTGTTGATCATGTGGTCGATCTCTGGGTGTTTTTCAATGGCAGACGCTATTCTCTCGTAGGCGGACATCCTCAGTGACATCTGTCTGGAGTCCTCGATATCCAACACTGTTTCCTTTGTTATCTCATATCCCACCTCTTCCGAAACTTGGCTCATCACATCACCCACGTGGAGGATGTTGAGTTGCCTACCTTGCTTGAATGCTAGATCAGATACCTCCTCTAGGTAACGATCCTTATCGCAGCCACTCGTCCCGGTGATCAGAGCTTTCATGTCCCGTTACGCAGGTCAAAGAGACTGCACAATGCTTTTAAGGCTAGCGCGGCCGCGGGAACTGGTCCAAAGTGAAACACCGCGAGGCATATCTTTTCATTCGAAAAGGAGACCGGGAGTGCGAGGAGGCTCGGCGGTTCTTGGAGAAGACGGGATTGTCGTTCAAGGCCTTATCGGTGGAAGACAAAGATCGCAGAGCTTTTCTCTGGAAGGATTTGGCTACAGACGACGTGCCAGTGCTAGCGGTGGATGATATGATACTTTTTGGCCTGACTCCGATCAAAGACTACCTCTCGCGTGAAATCAAAAGCTAGGGCTCAGTAGACTGTAGCCACGCAAGGGTGTGCTTCCACGTCGTGGATCGATGTTTCTACTTCTTCAGCGCGTGAATCAACTGAACAAGGGACTTTCCCTTGACGGTGGGCACCAATTCCAGCGACGCGACAACCCAGGCAAGAAGATAGATCACTTGGAGATGGAGCTGGTTCAGGGAGTACAGAAGGAAAATTGTAAGATCTAGGAGCGCCAGTAGGATAGCGGCTGTCTTAAGCGTCCTAACCCTATCCAGTGCTCTCATGTTTCAGAGCCGACTCAGCATTGGATAAAAGACTTCGCGGACACACCTTCCGCTGTTCATACGGGGGACATCTCGACGTCACACACTTCTTGATTCTTTCTCTACACTTGCAGCATCCTGCTTCGTCTCTATCTTCATCTCTGGGTCCGCTTCCACCAACATCTCCGCGATCAGGTTGGACACTCTATCCGCTTCCTCGCAATTCCACTTCACCCTCAATATGTGTGCCTTGTTCCAAGAGGGTTCGAGGAGTACTGTGCATACGAAACCACTGCGAGCGATCGATCGACGGCATGCATTCTCACTTTCAAGCCATGAGCTTTCATGCGCCTGAGGAGTTTGAATCTAGCTTCTCCGGAGCGCGCAGCTGTGAGACGCGGTGCTCAGTCAACGACCCTGCCTCGCTAGCGTGTTCTCTTCGATCCACCTTGGGAGCTGCGAAAAAGACTGAATTACGTCAATAGCGCCTTCTTGTCTCAGCTCTTGAGCACTCGCGATGCCTCCTTCGACACCCACGGCGGGCGCTCCCAATTGCACCGCGGGAATTATGTCTATGGTGCTATCGCCGACCACAAGAGTCGTCTCAGGTTTCTCCGAAAGATTGTTTGTTAGCACAAGTAGGTGGTCAGGCCGTGGCTTGACGAGATTAAACCCCACATCATCTCTAGTCACTATTGCCTGAAACAGGCTCCTCAGACCGTGCGCCTCCAATATCATGTCAACTGCCTTCTTCCCACTCGCCGTGAAGAGGCCCAGCTTGAGGCCCAAACGCCTCAGAGCAGCGAGTGCCTTCTGGGCACCCGGCACCAGCTGGGCCGCGCGAGCGTTCTCAACCTCATACCTGTCTATTATCTCCCCGGCATCTCTTCCGAGCGCCGCGAGTTCGATCTCCCTGCCTTCGGAAGTCAGTTCCTTCGTCGCCTTCTCGAGCATGAAAGAGATTCTGTCGCGCATTGAGTACCCCCTTGGGTCTAGTCCGCGAGCCGCAAAGAGACGAAGGATGTCTCTTCTGATCGAGTCATAGTTGAGGGTAAAGTGAACGACCGTTCCATCGAGATCGACAGCGACAGCATTGATGAACTTAGGAGGGTGCATCGGGACTTGCACCGGGCCCCTGAAGAGGCTTAAAGCTTTAACTGAGGAGAGAAGAGTGCGGTTCGAAGTACCGTTCGGTGATGGGCCTTGTCGAGAAAGTACGTCAACCATGCTCTCTGGGACATACTCGTCGAAACTGTCCACAGCATGATCATGTATCCTTCACACAAGGCATATGTAATGGACCGGATACTTCCAGCTGAACCCCTCATCGAGCCCACCGATCTGAGCCACAGGCTGGGAATACCAGTCGGGGAAGCGATGGTGATACTGAGCGAACTCAGAATTCATCCCCGTGAGCTCGAGGAGGAGTTATCACGGCCAACGAAGGAGAAGAAGCACGGAAAGGTGTGTCTTGGCGGCACATTCAGCGTTGTCCATCATGGTCACTTATCCCTCCTTTGGACCGCGTTTTCAGCAGCCCAGAAGGTCATCGTCGGCCTCACGAGCGACAGCTTGGTGGAGAAACTAGGCAAGAGCTACGAGGTCACTCAATACGAGGTCAGACTAGAGAACCTGAGGAAGGTATTAGCAGAGCACGGGTGGCTCGATTCCGCTGAAATAGTGAAGATTGATGATCCCTACGGACCATCCGTCACGGATCAGACAATCGATGCTATCGTCGTTAGTCCCTCCACCGCCGGCCGAGCGGTGGAGATTAACAACATGCGAATGGACAAGATGCTCACACAGCTCGAAGTTGTGGTGTGCCCCATGGTTCTAGCTGAAGATGGGCAGCCGATCAACTCAACTCGCATCCGCAGCGGAGAGATCTCTCCCGAGGGGAAACTTCTGAGCCGAGCCATAGAGAACCATGAGCGCCCGGCCCCTGTTCGTATGTCGAGCTCCGATCCCTAAACGAGTAGCCGACGGGCGGCTTTCCCCTAGTATGGGGAAAAGAGCATGTCCGGGAGAAGCAGCAGCGAAACCAACACGATGACCGCCGGAGCTACAATGAGCTTGAGCAGAGCAGCTGCGCGTGCGAGCGCGGAGTGGTCGGTCGGCACACCGACGCCGTAGATTCCGTACATTGCGACAGATCCAAGGCCAATGACCCATAGGCGCAGTCCTAACGGAATGAACCAAAGGAGAACATCCACAACACCCGGCGCTGGAAGGAGAGGGCTCCAACCGTCCCCCGTCTCTAGAGCTCGGTTTTGATCCCAGGTGTAGTTCTTTCCATCTCGAATGACCCCAAAGGACGTGAGGGCTGTCGACGCGTTGATAACTGCAAGCCGACCACTCCAGTCCTCCGTCTCTATGCTGGACAGTACGGCCTTGTCGACGGTGATATTTCCCTTGAGACTTAGGCCTCCAACCGTGACGTTCTCGAGCACAAGCCCTGTGAGTATCGACTCTACCTCGGAGGCTTTGAGATGATCAGAGACAAGTCTCGAAACATTGACGCGGGAGTTGTTTAGATCGGAGAGAATAGGGGCCGGCTCTCCGGTCGTGGCGGCATGGAAGAACGTCCCTCTCAGAGACACTTCTGAGAGAACGGCTCCCTCGTATGTCACCTGCGAAATCTGGGTGTTCTGTTCAGGATATATCAGAGAGAGCGGCGTCACAATTGCTGCTCCCAAGATCATTACGGCGAAGGCGTAGCCAACCGCGGAAAGCATTGTGGTGAACGTACTTTGCTTTGTCTTGAACACCTGAGCGACCAGCCAAGCTACTCCTACCACCACCAGGAGGAAAAGAAGGCGAAAAGTGACGTTTTGAGTTGCCATGGCTGCGTAATCAGCCGTAGCAACGCCCGGTGCAACCAATCCGCCGTACGCCCCAACAGGATCAGGGGCAGGGAGTTGGAGCGAATTGCTTAGGTGAATCTTATAGGAAAACACATAGAAGGTGATTCCCACGGACAGAGCAAGCGCAATTCCGAATATCAGCAAACCCATCAGTGGGACGGGTTTTTGAGCTATTCCCTCGAAAGTCTGCTTCGGCTTTGCTATGACTCCTAGGAAGCGATCGATCGATCGCTTCGCGAGAGAGACGGAGTCGTCCTCTTGGCCGGAACCCAAACTCTCTCACGCAGCCACGAACTGCGGCAGGCATATATCTCTTGTGGTGGGCTGAGAATGCGTACGAACCCTCACTCAGTTTTGATTGGGATCAGCTCCTACAGCGATAACCGGTCTAGCCTCGCTGCCAAGAGGCGGTACTCCCCGAAGAAAACGGCGACCGCGTAGAAAGGAACTGAAACCAGACCGATAGCAGTGAAGAGAGATCGAGGCATGAGCGAGCACAAGCTCATAGAGACAATCATGGGGAGGACGAGCAAGGATGTCAATGCCATGGATGCGAACACTGTGGTGATCTCTGACGGCGAGAAGACGATTTCGGTTGCTGTCGGTTTAAGGGATGCTGCAACCACTAACGAAGTACCGGACGCCACAGCCAGAACGGAGACTGTCCCTATAACGACCATTAGCGCTCCCCACCCATCTATCCCGTACAGAATGATTGCGAGAGCAGTGGGAATTGTAGAGACTAAGAGGCACGACAAGAAGATGGAGATGATCAGAGACTTGGCGTAGGTCAAGCGTCTTACAGGCGCCGAGAAGACGATTGCCATCTCATCCAAATCCACAAACCAGCCTGTCGAGAAGAGAGCAGTGAGGACCAGCGACGAAACCAAGGGCAGGGACGTCTCTGTGAAAGAATACATTGGGGCGCCATTCGTCAGTCTGTTCGTCAGCCATGGCGCCAGATCGATGAAGAGGACGAAGAGCGTTAGTGCCATCAGCTGACCTCCTCTGAAGAGTCTACTCAAAGCTTTGGCCACCAGCGTACCTACTATGGTGTGGTTGAAGGGTTTGAAACGCGGCGCCACAATATATCGGCCAGGAAAGAGCCCTGCGGTCTTGGGTTGGCCGAAGGCTACGAGGGGAGACGGATTCAGTATTGGAAAGGCATCTTTCCGAGATACAGCGAAAGCCAGGACTAGACAGGCCGCTGACCAAGAGACTAGGCCAATGATTTCCATTCCGTCTGTCCTTAGACCCGGCAGAGCGCTCTCAAGGATGATCGTGGCTGTCAGTGACCCAGGGAGAGACGTCCTAGGGAGCCCGAGGGATATTATTCCGTGGGCTTCAGCCGCGGACCATGTTGTGAGAACGAAGAGCCCGAGAACCGTCGCCAGCCAGGTCTTCCTCATGCTGATCTTGTACATCACAGCCAGGGAGCCAACGAAGAGTGAGACAAAGAAAGCGAAGCATGAAGCCGAGAAGACAGTTGTAAGGGCGTCAAAGATCGACTTCCCCCCCACAATCATTACTGCAAGGCTCGCTCCAGAAAAGATCGGTGTCATCATGACGATTATGTTGAGGAAAGTTGCTGCACACGCGCCCAAAAAGAAATCCCTGAAGGTGCAGGGTGATGCTGCAATGCAGTATTCGTCGGCATAAGTGTAGAAAACCGACGTGGGGCTAAGTGAGGTTACGAGAGCCGCTACCACAACAAGGAGGTCAAGAGCCAAGGAGAGGTAGAGCGCTAGGGAGGTTGGATCGATCGCCTCCGTGGCGGCAAGGTGGTAGAGGTATGAAGCGGCAAAGAAGGTGCCCGGTAGAGGGAGAAGGACCACTCCGAGCACAAATACGAGAAGCATCCGGCGCGATCGACGTAGGGCGCCGTACGTCGACTTCATCTTGAAGAGGGCGATCGCCAGAGCGTTATTCACGGACGCCTTCACGCCCACTGGAGATGACCGACCGGTCTGATGTGAGCCCCAAGAAGACCTCCTCAAGCGTGGCTTCACTTCCTATCCCTGCAACGCTTCGGAGGAGGGGCAATCTGTCATCTGCGATTTTTCGTCCATTGGAGATCACCGCCACTTTGTCGCAGAATTTCTCTGCCGCGTCCAAGAGATGCGTGGAAAGGAGGGCTCCGACGCCGGAATCCACCTTCTCTCTGACAACCTGTTTGAAGACGTGTTGAGCCTCGGGATCAAGGAAGAGCAAGGGTTCGTCGAGCAAAAGGAGATGGGGCTCATGTATGAACGCAGAGACAATTGCCACCTTCTGTTTCATGCCTCTAGACAGGGCTCCTATGTACTCGTCTTTTCTGCCAGCTACATGGAAAGCCTCGAGGTACTTGTTCGTGACCTCGTCAAAACTGGTTTTCTCAATACCATGAATTCTCGCACTAAAAGCCAGAAACTCCCAAATGGTAAGGTATTCGGGGAGGACCATCGCTTCAGGCACATAGCCTATCCAACGCTTGTACTCATAGGGGGCCCGGTCAATGTCTCGACCGAGCACCCATATCTTCCCCGAGTCTTTCTTCGTCAATCCCAGTATTGCCTTCACGGTCGTGGTCTTCCCAGATCCGTTGGGGCCGAGAAGACCAAGTATCTCCCCCCTCAAGACCTGTAGGTCTAAGCCTCGAACAGCCTGGACTTTTTCGTAGCTCTTCCAGAGCCCCTCTATCTTGAGGACGGGAAGGCGTTCCGACAACGGCAACACACTGAGTTAACCGGTTCAGCCAGGCCCTAAAAGGAGTTTCCGGGGCTGACAGTTCTAGAAAATCTGAAGGTTGGGTGATGGAAGAACGTTGATATCTGTGTCAGACGCCAGATTGAACGACACACGCATGCGGCTCTTACGGAAAAACATAGACCGAAGCCAAGCCGTCTATCTCTCACGCGCCAGCAGATAGACAGATACCAAGATTATGGCTATGTTAGCCACAGCAGCCCAGACTTCCGCAGGGACACCCAGAATCCCTCGGGGCAATTCGCGCGAGACCGTGAGGCTCAAAGGTTGGACAACAAATGATGATGCCAACACCGCAAGAGTCAGCGACGCCACTGTCAAAGATAGCAGAGGAATGGCGACCCTTGTCCTCATGTGTGACCTGGGCTGCCGCGAACAACGAGCCGCATAAAAGCTTTTTCATCTCGCTGCATTGCGATCCGATTCAAGCCAAAAGAGAGGCGTTACAGTCTGTATCTACCCACCTTGGGGAGATTCTCTTGGAATTGGCCTGGAAACAGAAGTTATCGCGTCCTTTTCGTGGAGCTCGCATGACCTGGCTTGCACACTTTGCAGTCACGCAGAGAGATCGAAGGCTCCATCTCCTTGTGAAGTCGGCAAATCAACCCCCTTTCTCTAGCTGCGCTGCAGGCTACGCAGAAGCTGTTCATCAAGTCGGGTGCGGACCTGTCACCACTCACAAGCGCCGCCGCTATCTCCTCAACTGCTTGGCGAATCTCCCCAACCCTCTCAATGTTCACGGCCGCGCCGCGCAACTCGCGGGTGTAGTAGCTAACGGCTGCCTGTGTCACGTTCAGCAACTCAGCTATTCCGCTTTGTTTCATTGCATATCGATCCGCCAGCTCCCTTGCAATAGACGCTCTCATGGCTGGAACGAGAGACCTAACAGCAACCTCACACGGGAGTCTCAAACCTTGTGCCCCCTGAGTTTCTCCCCGAGGAAAACCAGAAGACATATAAAGATGACGTATGTTATCGGGTGCTCCGATCACCCCCAGCCACTCGATCGATGGAACCACCCAAACTGGCTCTTCCTCGTTTGCCCCTCCTTTTCAAGCATCTTAATCACATGATCATGCGTGTTTCCGCCTTCCAAATCCTGGCGAGACTGTCTTCGGAACTTGGGGCTGAACTTCTACTGGCATCCATGAGCAGATGCTCCGACTCTTCCAGCAAACGAACTGAGGGGATGCCTTTGCCGATTTCCTCCTCAACATCCCACCGTTTCTCTTCGTCGGAGATCGAAAGGACGAAGAGGGCGAACTCCGCCTTGCTGTACGCTCGCCAAAGCTCTAGATCAAGGCCCTCATCTGCCCTCTGGTCCCTTAGATCCGCAAAAACCTTTCCTAGGTGATCTATGGATTCCTCGAAGTATCGCCGTGCCTTGTCTTCAAGGGCCAGCAAGTTCGCCTGCTGATAGGTCGACGTCGCAGCTAGGAACCCCCATAAGTGTGCCGTGCTTGCGACATCGAAACCTCAGAAGCCAGTTTGTCCAGAACGCTTATCTAACCGATCCATGGGGCAGCACTTCGGGGTTCGATGGCTTCTTGAGCAGAGCGACAGTTTTCGGAGCCTTCGTCGTTCTCGGAAGCATAGCCTTTGCGATCTTCTATGTCGCGTGGTTCTTTGGCTTGATACCGGCGCTTTCACCCGATCTCTCCGTGAGGATTCCTATCCTCGTTATCGTTCTTGTGCTTTGTTTTATAGCGGCTTGGCTTGGCTGGATAATGCTGACGAGTGGGTTGCAGCCTCCTCTTGGTCCGTCCAATAACACGAAACAGAGGGCCTCGATCGATTGATGGGTGACTGCCAAGACCCATTTCTGACACTCGATCGATTGCGTTTGCTAAGAGGCTGCAGCAACCATTTCTCTGCGACTGCGGGCCTTGACGCTTCCACCAGCAAAGAAGAGCCTAGTTTCTCCCATAGTCATGGCGTTCAGCCCGCGCACATTCACTACCAGCGGAAGGTCGCCCACAAGGTGACCCAGAGCCAGGCAGTGCCTAGGGGGCAGCGCCGTGGCAATCCTCTTCACGCTTTCGGAGTCGGCTCGTGATGCCTTCGAAATTGCCTCCAGATCCAATTCGTTGGTGAAGTTGAAGAGTAGTATGTTGTCCGCCTGTCTGTAGACCGTTTGAGGTATCGTGTCCGGCTGGTTGGTGACGAAGATGGGAAAGAGCCCGAGGTGCCTCATTCTCGTCACTAGATCGTCCCAGTACGTGTTTTTCAGGTAGAGATGAGCTTCTTCTGCCACAAGGAAAAGAGGCGGGACCAGAGACTTTCCGAGGAAACCTCCTACTTGGCTCAGAACGCATTCGACTACCATCCTCCTTGTCGACGCGAACAGATTTCTCATGTTCAACACCAGGAGTAGGCCGCCCTTGGAGCAATTGATTACTCGGTCGAGATGAGTGGCTTTGGTGGCTTGTTGAGTGAAGAAACCGGTCGATTCAAGAGCCGAGATCCTGGAGGAGAGTGCTTCTCTCACCGAGTCGTGAATCCCGGTATTCTCCAAAGCCACCTCGATGGATTCAAAGTTGATGGGAATTCCTGCATGTCTTAGGTGCCTCCAGATTCTGGCAAACTCTCTGCAGCTCGTTGTCGGGGTATCATAGATATGTGCAAGTATATCCAGCATGACCCCCAGCCCGGCTTCCTCCATCGTTATCCTGAAGCTTACCCCCGGTTTCAAGACTATCGTTCTACCATAGATGTTGTTCGGAGCTCCTTCCTTGGATCGTCCTAGGTTCGCATACTCGCCGTTCACGTCAAATACCAAGACCGCGGCGCCATGTTCGACTAGAGATGTACAGATGAGCTTGGCGGCATGGGATTTCCCAGTTTCCTTCTTTCCGGTTATTATCGTCAGTCTGCCGTCGAGAGAATCGGCGTCAAAGGAGAAGGCCTCTCCCCCCACTTCGCCCAGACTGATAGGATGGTTGTTCGTCAGGCGGACGAATTCCTTCAGTAGCCCCGCGCCGACTTTCCCTATCTTGCCGCGGAACCTAGATGGTAGCCAGGAGCTGCCGTGTGCAACCTTTCCGTTTTCTACTATTGCTCGGATCTTTGCTGAAATGACGCGGGCATCCTTTATGAGAAGAGTGAAGGAGCTGATATTCAAGGTGTCTGCCCTTGTCTCAACTTCGACCTTCTCAGTGGACATCGTTCTGAGCAAATCTTCGAGCATGCCAGGAGTGTTCGCGTACCCGACATCGATGACTTGAAGGAGAGCCTTTCTTCCCTGGCCGCCCTCCGCTACGAGATAGTCTCCTTTCCGCATCTCCACGTCCGATGGAAAGGCGAGAAGCTGAAGGACATCCCCATCCTTCTTCAGGATCTTCATTCGTGTCAGCTCCGATCAAAGGGGAGGAAGAGTGACTGTCTTATGTTGGTGTCCTCTGTGACTGTTATTTCCATCTGCTCAGTCAGAAAACGCTGAAGCCCAATCACGTCGACTTTATTGAAAGTGCATAGGACGTGTGCGTAGACAAGCGTCTCGGGGTAGCCGTATATCAATGCGTCATTTGAAAGAAGGGATCCGACCGCGTCTGTATCGCTCCTTTCGGGCCCAGAGTTCACGTCCACCCTGTAGGAGTAGAAGAGCGGTGATAGATGGGCAACATAGATCCGTCCCAGACAACGAAACCTGGCATGCTGCGAAATCAGGCGGCCAACTCTAAGCAGGTACGGAACAGGGTGACCGTCTCTCAGTTCAGTGATTCTGACACCGAGGATTCTCAGTCGCGTCATCTTTGAGAAGGCTATGATGCTATTCCCGTTTGTGGCCGATGCGAGGACAATGTGCTCCATGACCCGGGTCGGGCTGTCCACCGTGCCCGCCATCAGCGATCCGTCAAAGAGAAGTATCGAATCCCTCAAGCGTGTCGCAGCGCTCACTTGCATCCAACGGTCAAAGAGGTTGCAGATCCTCTTTGGCATGCTGTCGAGTTGTGGTGACTCGACGGGCGTCTCCTCGCCGAGAAGCCTGGATCTAAGGGATGCATACATGAAGTCCTTGTTTTGCTCGGTGACATACAAAAGGAAGGGCCCCAGAACGTCAGCGGAGACACGATCCCCTCTTCTTCTTACGAGCGATCCTCTAAGGGCGATCACAATGCCTTTGGCATCCTCTGCGATCCTGATCGAAGACACGTCCACGGAGGCCACATCGCGTCCTATTCCAGTCGGCTCCACCGGTATCGCTGTCAGACAATCGTCACTCAGCCTAACATAGCCAGTATCAGTCTCATCTTGATCATCATATCCGTTGGTTCCACGGAGCACATCGTTCAAGAACACCGATCTCTTATCCATCGTGTTGAGGCTGGCCAAGCCGACCTCCGAAAACGCTTTAAGCTCAGTCTCAGCGCCTTCTAGAGGCCGAGAAGCCATGAATTCGGCTCCTTCTTCATCGACGAGGGAAAGATGCACCCTGCCTTCGCCCTGTGGGGTGTCCCGAGGTGTGCTTATAAATGTTGCGCAACTTGAAAAGCAACAACTTGCGCAGCTAGGGGGGGCGCCGATATGAGTGGATCTGACAGGGTTAGGGTGAGGGTCAAGGTTGGATCTGCTGAAGTTGAGATTGAATGCGACCGATCGGTCGTGGAGCAGACAGTGAAGCAGGTTGTGTCCGCGCTGCAGAGCTCGATGCCGTCCCGCCTGGAACAGCCCAGTACAACCCAAACCCCCTTAAGGACGTCAAAACGTGGGCTCACTTGCCGAGATGTCGTGGCTGCGCTCTACGACGAAGGCTGGTTCTCGGAATCCCGCTCACTGGGACAGGTAAGCGCGGAGTTGTCTAGGAGGGGCTACAACTACGACTCAACGGCCGTCGCCCACGTGTTGCTCGACCTTGTGCGGCAGAACATCTTGACACGCACTGGGACGTCTAGAAGGTACCGCTATGTTCAAAGGACACCTCCAGAGGGGTCCGAGACTCTCGCCAGCCCGCGTCAATCTCTTGATCGATCATCTGCCCAGATCGACTTCACTTAGTCTCGGGTTGCATTCGTTCGGAGATCTTTCTCACTCCGACCAAAGTGGCCACATAGCTACCCCTACCTACCCTTCTCACCCACCCGCGTTTGATAAGCTCCGTGAGACGACTTGAGATAGACTTCTCGGGATGGGTCAGAGTGTTCTTGATATCTGCAACGGCCACGGAGGGCGACTCGCGCATGCCAAGGGAATGTTCGAGATAACACTTCAGAAGGTACAGCATTACAACGTCGGACATCGGGAAGGATGAGATTGTGTTTATGAAGATCATGCCTTGGTCTGGGACGTAGGCTAGCACGTTCTTCACGTCGGACAGGATCTTCTGGAGGTCAAGGGAATAGGACACCTTGGACGCGAGCGAGAAGGCGGGGATTGCTTTCTCGAGATATGATATCACGGCTCGATAAACCTGGTCAGGACGTCCCTTGAAGCTGGTTTCAACTCCCTTGTATATGATGTTCACGTGAAGCGCGTCATCTTCCGCCATCCTTAAGCACCCTCCCTCCAAGGACTACGTGGTGGATCTAGGTTCCGGAATGATTCTTGGAAGGCGGTCGTTGCTTCCTGACCAGGGCCTCTCCTAAGGGTGAGAATCTGTATCTGCCTTCAGATAACCTCACCACCAGTCCAGCTCTCTTCATCTCGCTTAGCCGCGCACGAGCAACCCTTTCGGCGATTCCGGCGGATTGGGCTATCTGCTGAGGCGTAGCCGTGTCGCTGGGAACTTTACCCATTATCTTCCCAACGTACAGGCCTGCAAGAGCTAACAGGATCTTGGTCTTGGCGTCTGTTTTCTCGAGAACCAGTACTTGATTCTCGGCTACCTGGACCCTGTCGGCGATGCTCTCGGATAGCTCCGCCACATCGATTGTCTTAGACAGCTTCTGAGCCGCTGGAAGGGCAGGGAAGATCTTTGAGAGGTATCTGTTCAAGCTGGACCAAACCTCGAGGTATCTGCCCTTGAACTCGATGCGCGTTCCGTTGTGCTCAACCAATATGGTCAGCTCAGGTTCCTCTCGGGTCACGGGTTCACCTCTCAACGTATCTGTAGTGACGGCGTGTACCGACTCGGCGCATATCCCCTTTTCTTATGAGCATGCGCAGTGCCTTGTCCACCGGCTTCGTGTTGTATGGGAATCCTTCTCTGGCCAGCGCTTCCACGGTCTCATTGAGGCTTCTCTCCTTGGAGAAGAACCCTGTGCTGAGGAGGTACCTGACTCTTCCGGTGGCGGTTTTGGGGAATTCTTCGATCGATGAAGGTTTCGCAGGAAACCCAATCTGTGGTGATCTGGGCTGTACCAACAGGGAACCTGGACCACTTGGCGCCGCGTTGACTTCGGGCACGTTCTCAGCCACCTTGTTTGCAAAGTCCAGAAGCTTGTTCATCAACTCGAAGGCCTCTTTCGGACTCGGCGCCGACGCCTCTAGCTCGACGCTTCCCTTTTTCACCTTGAGGCGATACGGGACGCCTGACATGGGTGAAAAGGGTGAAAAGAAGTCTAATAAGCTTTTTTGTGCTGTCCAGGGGCTTTCGACGTCTTCAATTCTTTCATTTTCTCCTGTATCTTTCTCCTCAGGGTTTCATGAACGATCTTGCCGTCGATTTTGCCTCTGAATTGCTTCATCAGTTCCCCCATCAACCTGCCCTCGATCCGCTCTGGTTGTGAAGCCAGTTCCTCTACGTGAGACTCGACGAGCACGCGCGCCTGCTCATCGAGCTCGTCAATGGGAGGAGGAGCAAGCCCGAGTTCTCTCACTCCTTCCACCGGCTCCTTTCCGAGGTGTTGAGCCATCCACCGAATCAGCTCCGGAGCTGCTTCCTTCGCCATCTTGCCTTCAGCGATGAGCTGAAACATCTTTTCCAATTGCGAATCAGGAACGGCCGAGGTGTCTACTCCCTCCCGGTCCACCGTTACCATATGTTCTGTAAGAGCAGAAGCTACGAACCCCCTGGGTAGACGAGTTCGAGCCACAATGCGTTCAAAAATCTCTAGCCGCTCAAGATCCACAAGCTGCTCGGCAAGTTGAGGGCTCAAGCCATAGGTCTCCACCATCCGCTTTGTTCTTTCTTCGAGGGACTCAGGAATGCCGGCTCGAATCTGGTCCAGGAGTTCACTTGAAACCGGGACTGGAGGTATGTCCGTTTCGGGGTACATCCTGGCAGAGCCGGGCCGGGGTCGAGAGTACAAGGTGCTACCGTCGGCTCTGGGAGCCCTGGTCTCCTCAGGAACACCTTCCAGCGCCTCCTTCGCTCTAGCCAAGACAACTTCCAATGCATCCCTCGCTTTTTCATACTCCTCCGCCACAAAGACCGCGCAATCCTCGACGCGTGCGTCCAACCTTTTTTTCATCTCCTCGACCTCGGCTTCCGTGATACCATACGCAGGCATCTCGTCCGTATGGAAGATGCCGGCGACCTCCGACCAGGCTTGAGCCCTACGGTTGAGCTCCGCACCTAACCTTATGTTCTGGGCGGGACTCAGCCCGACGAGCCCACCGAAACCCCTGAGCTTCACTGCTAGAAGCCTCGCCCCGGCCTCGAGAGCCCGCCTTACGACTTTGCAGCGCGTCTCGTTGAAGATGTCCGTCGCATCGATGAAATCCGGCTTCAGATCCTGCTTGCTGACCCCCCGGAATTGAAGTTCATCTCTAACCCGTAGGAGATGCAGCTGCCTCTTCACTTCATTCTCTACCACGGAGGAAACGCCTTCCAACGTCTGCACACCCTTGATCTCTACGAGGGCCCCTCCTGAGATGGAGATGTTAACGTCCTGCCTTATGGCTCCCAGCCCACGTTTCACCTTTCCCGTGGCCCTAAGAGTCCTGCCGATGGCCAGCGCGACGCGGGCGGCTTCTTCGGGAGATCTAATAGAGGGCCCCGTTGCCACCTCGACCAGGGGGATCCCCAGCCGCCCCAGATCGTAGTGAACCTCGCCCCTGCCCGTCTCGATCAGCCTCGCAGCGTCTTCTTCCAAGGACACCGACTGGATCGGAACTTTCTTTCCATCGACTACGATGTGTCCGCCGAGTGCGAGAGTACAAGTTCTCTGGAAGCCCGTTGTGTTCGATCCGTCCACCACTATCTTTCGCATCACATGGATCTCGTCTACAGGCCGAGAGTTGAGCATCAGGGTGGCTGTTAGGCCGACGACGACAGCCTCCCTGTTGAGAGGATGCGGAGGCTCTTCATCCATCTCCACGAGGCAAACACTGCCGGTATTGGCGCGATAGTGCACCATCCGCTTTCTTCTAGTCTCAAAAGCAGCGGCAGGATCCACCTGCCCCAGCTCGCTGGGCGTCGCTCTAAGAAGCCTGACAAACTTGAAATCAGTTCCGGACTTCTGCTCAGTCGGACAGGCACAGAACATCTTGGATTCGGTATCGAGCTGCCTGTGAACCTCGATGCCGACCTTTAGGCCTACCTGGGTATAATCCATTCTCTCGAGCTCTTTCTGGGTCATCGTTCTCACTCAGGCTTAGTATCCAGTGCGGGCACACACCTTGGCGACAGCTCGCCAGCCAGGTTGGACACCATCAGCCTCCGAATTTCCTCCAGCTCAGTTGTTTGTGCGAGGCACCACATGAGTTTGATGAGAGAGGTCTCCGGGAGCATGTCTCCAAGCGGCGTGACCCCGGCCTGCAAGAGATCCCGGCCAGTCTCGTAAACCCTGAGGTTCACCCGGCCGAAGAGGCACTGAGAAGCCATCCCTACAAATATGCCGTCGCGCACGAGCTCAGAGGCTGCTTTGACCATCTGGTGGGATACATGGCCGAGTCCCGTTCCCTCCAGAATGACCCCCCTCGTCCCTTTTTGGAGGAGCCAGGCAAGGATTTCTGGATCCAGGCCCGGATAGAACTTTATCAGCGCGGCGCTGTCATCGAATGCGGGCTCCAACACGTAGCTTTCCGAATCGCCTCTTGGATGGAGCGGTTCATCTCCAAGCTCTATGATTCCCCCAACATACCTAGCTATCGGCTTGCCATTCACGGATTGGAAAGCGCTCCTCGAGCTAGTGTGCATCTTCCTGGCCCTGGTTCCTTTGTGAACCGCGATTCGATCGTCTGAGTATCCTTCGTGCATGACGAGGACCACCTCGCCGAAGGGAGCGCCAGCTGCCACAGTCACTGCTGCCAAGAGATTCGTTATGGCGTCGCTGCTGGGTCTGTCGGAAGAACGTTGCGACCCGACCAACGCGACTGGCACCGGTGGGTTACGCAAGGCGAAGCTCAGGGCGGCAGAGGTCATAGCCATGGTGTCTGTTCCATGGGCGATCACAACGCCGTCCTCACCTGATCTAATCATACGATCGACCGCATTCGCTATCTGGGTCCAGTGGACGGTTGTGATGTTCTCGCTGAAGATGTTGTACAACGTGTGAGCTGATATGTTGGCGATTTCAGCTAGCTCGGGCACCAAGACGTACAGGTCCTGCGCGGTCAAAGCAGGAGTCACCGCACCTGTTCTGTAGTCGACCCTGCTCGCTATAGTGCCTCCTGTACTCACCACAGAGACATCGGGCAGATCTTTTCTCTTCGTCTTTGGAGGAGCGGATTGGGGCGCCGGTGGTGGAGCCGCCGAGACCCTCGCTATCGATTTGATCGTGTCTACTCTGAGCCCTATGTTGTACCCGGTGTCTAGCTTTATCACAACATGTCTATTGTCGGCTAGCTCGTATCGAGGCATCAACACACCTCGAAACGTCCCGACGTCGGTAGCGATTTGTACCTTGTCAAAAACCCCCGCCCCAGCTTTCATTAAGATCTGTTTGGGTTTACCCTCGTACCCTGGAAGCTGACTCATGATCGGGCTTCTCCTTTCCTCGTTGACGCCTTTCTTGGTACATATTGCTTTCCTGTGTGCTAGATTGATGACAGTGTGCCTTACCTAAAGGCAACAAGTGCCTCGGAAGATCAGAGGGCAATGTCGTCGGTCTAGCAAGCTACGCTTCGAGACCCAGCCTAGCCAACAGCTCTGTCCCGGGATTTCCCTTCTCGTCCCACTCCCTGACGCGGTAGTAGCTCTGCAGCATCTCTGAGAGGTGAACCTTCATGCCCCTGGATCCTCCCTCTTGGAGGGGATGCTCGAGGAATTTCGTGGGTAGTGCGTCGTCCGTGTGATCGAACCCTTCCCTGGCGTTGAACAGTCTTTCCAGTGTCCAGATTCTCTCGCCTAGTTGCAGGAAGCGCTGCGTGTCGAATGAGATGCCAACCACGGCGGAGAGCAGGCGTGCGTAGTGTTCAACTGCAATCGCGAAGCTCGAGAACCTGCACATTATCATTGTGTCCATGGCAGCCGAGAAGTCTTGGAAGAGCCTTACCAGCTTCGGCTTGGCTTGCCACTCGAAGCGATCGACTAGGGTGGGCGCACCCAGCACTTCCGGACCTATCATGTACGCCCGCAGATGGCAGCCTCCCCTGTTCGACGTGGCGTACGCCAACGCCTGGCCCTGAGCGCCTCGCGGGTCATATGCGGGCAGCTCCAAACCTTTGACCTGCATCGCCAGTTCCGGTGCACCGTGCTTCTGAGCCAGAGCTCTGGAACCTTCAGCCAGGTCTTCTCCGAGACCTCTCTTGTACGCGGTCTCCTCCACCAGGGAGACCATCTTCTTTGAGTCCCCCCACTTCATCTTTTCATCGATCAGGCCTCTTGCGCTGAGATCCATTGCACATCCGATGGCGTTACCCATGCTAATCGTGTCGAGGCCTAGCGTGTTGCAGAAATGGTTCACAAGCGCGACGTCCTCAAGATTGTTCACGCCGCACTGAGCTCCTAGTGCCCAGAGCGTCTCATACTCGGGGCCCCCTATCTCCTGCCCCTCAACGGAGGTTATTCTTCCGCACGCAACTGGACATGAACGACAGGCGTACGGCTTTAGGAATATTCTTTCCTTGAGCTTTTCTCCGCTTATGGCCTCTGCGTCGTTGAAGACTCCTTCCGTGAAGTTTCGTGTTGGGAACATGCCGTGCTCGTTGATTAGGTTCACGAGGACAGAGGTTCCGAATGTGGGCAAAGAGTCCTTCGTCAGTGGGTGCTTCTTCAGGAGGAACGCGATTCTCTTCGTCACCTCGGTGAAAGCAAGTTCATTGGCAACGTGAGTCTTCGTATCTCCCTCAACCACGAGCGCCTTGACGTTCTTCGAACCCAGGACCGCTCCTAAGCCTCCGCGCCCCGCCGCTCGATGGTAATCATTTACTATGCATGCGATTTTCACCAGGTTCTCGCCGGCCGGCCCGATGCATGCAACCCTCGCCTTGGGCGAGGCATCTTCCAGAAGCCACCGCGTCGTCTCCTGCGTATCCTTGCCCCACGCTGCGGAGGCGTCTCTGATCTCCACTCCACCATTCGACACATAGACGTAGATGGGGCTCGACGCCCTTCCCTCCATCACCACGGCGTCGAAACCAGTGGACTTCAGTTCAACACCGAAGAAGCCGCCCGAGTTGCTGTCGAAGATCCCGCCGGTTAGGGGGCTCTTAGACACGACTGCGTGCCTCCCGCTCATGGGCGCCCCTGTACCGGTGACTGGGCCCACCGCGAAGACCAGTTTGTTCTCCGGGGAGAGGGGGTCAACCCCGGGTTGTAGCTCATCGTAGAGCATCTTGACCCCCAAGCCGCGTCCCCCCACAAACCCATTCAGTATCTCATACTCGATCTCCTCGGACGCGGTCTTCTCTGATGAAAGGTTGACCCGCAGCACATTGCCGTGCCAGCCAAATATCTTCAAGGTCGTCGTCACCTCCAGTAAAACCTGTTGTACGTGTCTCTGTGCGGACAGTCGCGGCACCTGCTCTTGTAGTAGCTGTAGACGTCTTTCGGCATCTTCGCCGCGTTCGCTGCTCTAACCGGGCAGAGCTTGCAGGGGATCTCCTCGATGTCAACCCACGCCTCTGAGAGATCGGCCCACCTGTAGCCCTCCATGATCTCGACTCCAGCGCTTGTGCCGATTCGGCTGGCGCCGGCTGCTATCATTCTTAAGGCATCCTTGAAGTTCCTGATTCCGCCGGCAGCCTTGACGCCGATCCGTTTTCCGACGGCTTCTCTCATTATCCTGACGTGATGTACCGTTGCGCCCATGGGGCCGAACCCCGTAGCAGTCTTGACGAAGTCCGCTCCCGCGGCTTCAGCGATCCCACACGCTCGAATCACCTGCTCGTCCGTCAGATAGCCCACCTCCAAGATGACCTTGACCAGACCTTCTTTCTGTCGAGCCACATCCACAACTCCTCTGATGTCTTTCTCAACCAATTCGTTGTTTCCGCTCCGCATGGCTCCTATGTTCATGACCATGTCGAGCTCTGAGGCGCCTGCCTCCATCGCCAGTCTGGCCTCCTTCACCTTTGCCTCGGGCAGAGTCGATCCAAGCGGAAAGGAGATGACTGTGCAGATCTTAACGTTGCTTCCTTGGAGTCTCTCACTCACCAAGGGAACCCAGTATGGGTTTACGCAGACCGAGGCGAATCCATACTCTTTTGCTTCGTCGCAGAGTGTCTCTATCGAGCTTGAAGTCTTGTCCGGTGAAAGCTTGGTGTGATCTATCATTGACGCCAATTTCTCAGGAGTCACGCGCACTTCCTTGAGCCGTCTCTCGACGCTTGCAGGATCCGTGATCAAAAGACATCGACCGATGGATCGGTCAATCCGACTCGAACCGAGATTCCTTATAAGGTTTGGATCCCGTCCATGATTCTCGCAAACGCTATATGTATTGAGGTGGCTGTGTGTTCGAGATGATGTCTATATGAAGCATCAAGTGGCGTCACGTATTGGTGTCCTGGGAGCTGAGGCAGCGTTCGTCATCCTAGGCAGGGCCAAGCAGCTTGAGGCTGAGGGAAGGAGCATCGTTCACCTTGAAATCGGGGAACCTGACTTCGACACCCCAGAACACATCAAGCAAGCCGCGGTTAAGGCCCTTGAAGAGGGCTACACTCACTACACTCCGACACCTGGGATACCGGAGCTTAGAGAGGCTGTTGCCGAGTCAGCGAAGAAGGAACTGGGGATCGATGTTGAGTGGGCGAACAATGTAGTGATCACGGTAGGTGGCAAAGAAGCTGTTTTCGCTGTTTTGATGACCTTGCTGAACCCTGGCGACGAGGTACTGTACCCGAATCCAGGGTACCCCGCCTATGAATCGGTCGCCCGTCTAGCTGGAGCAAAGACCGTTCCAATCAGGCTCAGGGAGGAGAATGAGTTCAGAGTAGATCCCGACGAGTTGAACCAGATGGTTTCCCGCAGAACCAAGATGATTATTCTGAACTCTCCCGAGAACCCTTGTGGATCGGTCTTGACCCACGATGACGTAAAGGGAATAGCGGAGATAGCTGTTGACAAGGACATCTACATGGTTTCGGACGAGATATACAAGCACATAATCTACGGTGGCTCCAGACATTTTTCTCCGGCGGCTGAGCCCGGGGCACTGGACAACACCGTCATAGTAGACGGGTTCTCCAAGAGTTTCGCAATGACTGGGTGGAGGTTAGGATATCTCATCGCGCCGAAGCAATTGGTGCCATCTGCAGTGAAGCTTCTGAACAACATGACCTCCTGTCCAGTTGCGTTCGCCCAGAAGGCCGCTGTGGCCGCCCTTCGCGGTCCCATGGAGCCGGTCAGAAAGATGGTGCAGAAATACGAAGAGAGGAGTAAAGCGGTTGTGTCGGAGGTCAACAAGATTGAGCACCTCCACGTCTTGGAGCCTCCGGGCACATTCTATGCGTTCGTCAACGCTCAAGAAGTTCTGTCCAAGGCAGGGATGAATTCAGAGGACTTCTGCAGGGGGACACTTGAGAAGCAAGGAGTTGCCCTGCTACATGGTTCAGCCATGGGAAGCTTTGGAGAAGGGTATGTCAGAATCAGCTTCGCCAATTCCATTGAGAACATAAGAGAGGGCGTAAGGCGCCTGGCCTCCGCCGTCGAGAACATCTACAAGTAGATCAAAGCAAGATTCGGCCGCCACACACGATTGACAGCGAGCAAAGTACCGATCAGCGTGTCTTCGTGGCAGCCTCTTTTCTCGCTTCGAACACAGACACTGAGTAATGTGGTCTACCTTTCTTGTAGATTACTTCAGAATGGGGCAGACTTGAGATGTGGAGCAGCAGCTTGGTCATGAGGAAACTGAATTCATAGGTTTCCTCGCACAGAATTCGATACCGCAGGCCTAGAGCCTCGAAGGCTGAGGCCGTCTCCTGGATTCCACACACAGAGATCGTGGGAATCACCAGCCTGCCTCCCAACGCCAAGTGAGCAGGAGCTCCACGAAGCACCTCGTCCAAGACCGATCTACCGTCATATCCTCCCCAAGTGCTGACTTTCACTCTCATTGGTGATGGTGTCATCGGGGGGTTGCAGACGATGAGGTCAAAGGATTTCCCTCTGATCGGTTGACACACATCTCCCAAAATGAGCTCTACGTTTCGCATACGATTCAGCTGAGCATTCGCTCTAGCCACGCGTAAAGCCCGAGGTGATATGTCCGTGCCCAAAACCCTTCGGGCGCCCAACATCGAAGCAGTCAAAGCCAGGAATCCAGTTCCTGTGCCAATATCAAGAACATCGTCACCCTCCTTGACCATCACATGCGTCGCCATGAGGAGGGATACTCTAGATGGTGGGTAAACGTATCTGTCTCTGATCAGCCTCACCTCCGAGCCTTGGACGACATAGGACACTGACATACGGCTGCCGCATCATTTGGATGCACTCAAAAACCTTCTGGCCACGGACAAGCAAGGGCATCAGCTCACTTCGAAGATTCTTGAACAACTTTCTTAAATCCGGCGAGCCCTAGGTGGCTCCAACCCGTGCAAGCAAGATGATTGCTGAAAGGCTAGCGCCATGGTTACCTCTTGCTGCAATCATGCTCCTAGCGCTGAGCCTTGCGAACGAAGCAGTTGCTCAAAGTATGGCTCCCTTCGTTTCTGCCTGGCCCATGGATCGCGGCGGGCCGCAGAGGACAGGCAGAAGCATGTTCCTAGGTCCTAGGAACAACAACACAAAATGGGTAATGCACCTGCAGAGCCGCGTTTCTTCCTCTCCGATAATAGGGCCAGATGGGCATGTCTACTTCCTAACGGAAGACGGATACCTCTTCGCAGTGGACGTGGAGGGAAATGAGCAGTGGCACAGGAAGATCACGACCTATGCCCCCTTCAACACGCCGGCAGTAGATGCTAACGGCACGGTTTACGTCACCACGCTCGAGGGAGTGGTCCACGCGCTCTTCTCGAACGGAACCGAGAGGTGGACCCTCGCGGTGCCTTGGCGGGTGCCGATCGGAGCCGCGCCGACAGTCTTCAACAACTCCGTCTACATCACCACGGAGAACGGTGTTCTATACAGCATCAGTTGCAAGGATGAGCTGGGGCTCGAGCCCGTGTTCCTCTGGAACTTCACAGCGCAGTACAGAATCGCCACCTCGCCTGCGATCTCCCCCTCCGGAGTCGTGTACGTGGCCTCGGACGATGGGAATGTATATGCCGTCGCGCCAGGTGGCAGCATTGATTGGAAGTTTCGAACCAGCCGCTACATGAGGTCAGGTCTGGCCGTGAGTGACGACGGAACTGTGTACGTCGGCGACAACGCGGGCTACATATATGCGCTGTACCCTGACGGATCTCTGAAATGGTTCTTCAGAACCGAAGGGAAGCTGGATTCAAGCCCCGCTGTTGACTCAGAGGGAAACGTCTACGTGGGATCGCAGGACAGCTACCTGTACGCCTTTGACTACGAAGGCTACCTGAAGTGGAAATTCAAGACTGGGGGCCCTATCACCTCCTCTCCTTGCGTAGATCCACGAGGCGTCATATACTTCGGCTCGGAAGATGGCTATCTATACGCCCTTCTTCCAAGCGGGGAACTATCTTGGCGCTACAAGACTGGGGCTCCAATTCGCTCGTCGCCAGCGATCGGGTCGGATTCAACCCTTTACTTCGGGTCGGACGACTATGCGTTCAGGGCCCTTCTGTCCAAGTATTCTTTGAACGTTCGGCTGGAGGGCCTGCCAGCCGGGCTGCAAGTGGACCTCAGATTGAACGAGGCGCAAGCCGGGCAACTTGAACCCGGAAAAAACCTGACGTTCGAATTGTTCGGTGAAGAGCCCGTTCACCTACAAGTCGTCCAAGACGCTATCGATATCGGGTCAGGATCGCACTACGCTTGCAGCAACGCATCCCTGCTGGTGAACCCCGATGTGGACGCCGTGGTCTTTCGGTACCGAGCAGAACACTTCGTCACCGCAGAGTGTGATTACTGCAACGCGACGGGAGGAGGATGGTATGATGAAGGCTCACTAGCTCACATCTACACGCCGGAGACGATCTACTATTCAAACCGGAGCAGAATCCGTTTCGAGCACTGGTCCGGTGACAGTCAAAGCGGCAACTCAAGCGTGTCACTCTTGGTCAACGGCCCGAAGAAGCTCCGTGCGAACTACGTGGAGGAGCACATAGTTGACCTCGACTCGCACGACATTCTAAACCCGAACGCAACCCTGCCAGTGATCATCCACATGGAGAACGAGGAAGGTCAGAGAACGGTCATAAGCAATCGTTCAATTTGGCTTGAGACCGGCAGATATTTGATTTGGGTGGACAATGTCATTGACCTAGGCAACCAAACCCAGATGAAGTTCGTCAAGTGGGTCGGAAACGTCAGCTCCCCTGGCTCAGGAATCCAGCTCGAGTTGACCGGGCCCGCAAACTTCGAGCTCCTCTGGACCAAGCTGTATCTGGTAACTTTCGGTTTCGTGGACTCTGAGGCTCGGCTGTCCACAAATCCGTCCAGCGTCATAATTGAAGGAGCAGATGGAGAGCGTATTGAACTGATGGGCAGACAGGCTTGGCTGCTATCGGGAACATGGAAGTTCGTCCAGATCCTGTATGGTGGTGTAGACGTAAAGGAGTACCCACCCACATTCAATGTCGAATCCCCGCGAGTCGTGACCGTAGTCTGCCGTGTACACCACGTCTTGCTGTCGGTGGTCGATTTTGCCGGTCTCCCTGCTCTGGGCAACACCGTTACCGTGACCTTGACAAATGGTACCGAGTTGACAAGGCTCGTGGGTCAGGATGGAAAGATAGACCTCGGTCAAGTTCCGGAGATAGAGATCTTCGTTAAGACATCTTTTCTTTTCTTCACTAGTGAATCGGATACATTCGTCGAAAGCTCAGAGGTTGTAGTGAATGCTCCTCTATCTATCTACAGTCTGGCCCTGATACTGAGCATCCCTTCAGCCATAATCCTC
>JBGVSY010000121.1:0-2029 GCA_041862235.1 Nitrososphaeria archaeon
TTTCAAGCTCGATCTCAGATGGATTTTCTCCCTCTTGGGCGCGTCGATCACGGGTCCGTGGGGTGGGCTGATATGCGGCACCTTGGCTGCGTTGAAGCCCGGCGCTCAGATCGACCTGATCGGCTCACCTCTTCCGCATCTATTCGTTGGTCTAGCTGGTTCACGTCTAGGCGACAAATTCCCTTGGGCCGTCTGGATGTGGCCGATGACGGGCGTCCCAACATATCTCTTCGCAACCTGGGTCTTCACTCCCACGCTTCTGGGGCTTGCACTCCTCCCCGTTCTCGTCTTCATAGGTGTCTCAAGCGCAGCAGTCACTTTCCTTGTGGTCCTAAGGTTGAAACGAAGGCTTCGGACAATATCGGGCTTTGGCGATGCTCAATCTTCTTCAGCAAAAACGAGGTCTTGAAGAGCTCTCCAATTATTCGACTCAATACAGCATGATCGTTGAGAAGCTTGGATAGAGCTGTGTCGTTCCGATCATTGAAATCTTTCGTCTTGTTCCGCGATCTCAGTTTCTGAGGGATGAACGTCAGTCCTGCTGGAGTAGTCTGGTACGCCGAAGAGCGGTAACTAAGGCGACCGAGAGAAGAACTCCGAGAATCGTAATGACGATCCTCTCGACAACTGAAACCACAGACACGGCGGCAAAAGCCCCAATCAAAGCCTCCCTGGTCAAGCCGAATAGCCAGCCACCGTTGTAGGCGAACATCACGCTACCCCAGAGATGATCGATCATCGTGCCGCAGAACACGAGAGTCGTGAGGGCCGTCAAGAGACGCGGCGGGGTCAAGCTCAACATCCCTTTCAAAACGAAGGAGAGGAGTAGGGCGACTCCCAAGGCAACGAAATGAGGAGCCACGTAATAGTACATGTCCGATCCAACCGGAGACAGATACCAGGCAACGAGAAGAAGCCCAAAGACTCCGAGGGGAATAATCCATTTCGCCCTATCCATAGAACCACGCGAGACGCGGTGTGAAAGCACCCCGCTGATTAGCGAGCCCAAGACCGGGCTGGGAATGAGTATGAAAGTCCACGGGCTCACACCTCCACCACCGAAGGGGCTGGGAATCGCAATTGCCACCAGAACGCCGAGGAACGTCGCTGCAACGCCAAGCCAAGGCCCCAGTATGATCCCGAATACAGGTCCCAAGACAGCTTCAGGGTTGATCTTAGTCCCACCGGCGGCGACCGCAGGGATCTTCAGAGGCTGAATTGAGATGGCTCCATACAGGCCCGCACATAACGCTACTAGAGCCACCCACTTGGTTCGCGTTGTGCGGCCGGGTACAGACGACATGGCTCAAGGACATCCGCCAGCCTCGCCTTATCGACGTTTAAATCTTATCGATCGAACGAGGTGGGAGCAACGAGGCGTGCCCAAAGCATCAGATCTTGCCGAACATACGTCTGCGCACAGGGAAAAGTCTCATTAGCGACTGCGATGCGGCGGGGCTCGAGGCCTTCCTCTGGGAGGGAAGATCAAGGCGTGCTGAGTGGAGCTCGTTTCTCAACGAGAAATCTGGCTCTGGGGGTTCTCTTTGGGGCGCTCTATGGGCTGCTTAGGCTTGTCTCCCTCTTCCCCGTGATAGGCTTGCCGGGAAGGTTCTTCTCGGCTGCGGATGTAGCTACTCCAATCCTGGGGATCATCCTCGACCCCGTTGTGGCAGGCATCGCAGTCACAGTCGGAACCTACCTCGCAGTCGGCGTGACCGGGACAACGCTGTTCTATGGCTTGGACTTTGTTCCCGCTCTACTAAACGTCCTGGTGGTAGGTCTCATGATCAGAGGCAGACGTGGGGCAGCCATAGCCATGTATGCGAGCTTGCTTGCTCTCTTCACGTTTCATCCAAGCGCCCAAGGTTTCGAGGTCGTGAAGGTCTCTGTCCTGGAAAGTAGTCTTTTGGTTCCCTACACCTGGCTGCATGTCCTCTGCCTACTTCTTCTTTTCTCTCCGCTGGAACGTAGGGCTGTCAGCTGGACACTAGACCTCTCCTCTATGCGAGCCACCCTGGGCGTCGCCCTT
>JBGVSY010000122.1:0-2051 GCA_041862235.1 Nitrososphaeria archaeon
CTTGGTACAAGAAATGGCCCGAAGGCATTCCAAAAACCGTCTCGTATCTTGAGGTTCCTCTTCACGAGCTGCTTGTCAGCTCCGCTGAAAAACACCCTGACACTCCTGCGATATTCTTTGAGGGCAATGAGATAACGTTCCGCAGGCTCAACGAGTTGACCGATAGGTTCGCTAACGCTCTCGAGGACCTGGGGGTGAGGAAGGGTGACAAGGTGGCTCTATCTCTGCCTAACCTACCTCAATTCGTCATCGCCTACTATGGAGCGCTCAAGGCTGGAGCTACGGTGACGCCCCTCAACCCCATGTACAAGGAGAGGGAGGCGGAATTTCAGCTGAACAACGCCGAAGCAGAAACCATCGTAGCGCTAGACATATTCTTCGAGGTGATTCACAACATCAGAAGCAAGACCAAGCTGAGGAACGCGATCTTGACAAACATCAAAGACTTTCTCCCAGGAATGAAGAAGCTGATAGGCCCTCTGGTCAACAAAAAGCTCAGGAAGAGGAGCTACCCGGACACTCTGGACTTCATGCAACTCATCAACACGCATCCCGCCAAACCACCCTCCGTTGAAATTGACCCCAAGCAGGACTTGGCGGTTCTCCAATACACAGGAGGCACCACGGGTGTCCCGAAGGGAGCCATGATCTCCCACTTCAATCTCGTGTCCAACGCGATGCAGGCCGCGAGCTGGCTCCCCGTTCAAGAGGGAAGGGAGATCCTAATCTGCGCTCTTCCCCTTTTCCACATCTACGGAATGACAGTGGCCATGAACGTGTCGATCTACTCAGCCAATCCAATGATAGTGTTGGTGGACCCCAGGGATATAGAGAAGATTCTCAAGTCTATCAGCGACTACAAGGCAACCCTCTTCCCAGGCGTTCCGGCCATGTATGTCGCGTGCATCAACCATCCGAACTTGCGCAAGTATGATCTGACATCGATCAAGAAGTGTATCTCAGGCGCTGCGCCTCTCCCTGTCGCGGTGATGAACACATTCAATGAGTTAACCAATGGAGATCTTGTGGAGGGCTACGGACTTACGGAGGCCAGCCCGATCACCCACTGCAACCCATTGGACAGCAAGGAGAAGGTGAAACCTGGAACCATCGGCATCCCGGTCCCAGATACCGAAGCGAAGATCGTTGACCTGGAGACAGGGACGAAGGACCTTGGAATAGGTGAGGCGGGCGAGATGGTGATCAGGGGTCCTCAGGTGATGCTCGGCTACTGGAAGGACCCTGAGGAGTCCAAGATCGCGCTGCGCAATGGATGGCTCTACACTGGAGACATCGCTGAGATGGATGTGGACGGCTACTTCGCGATCGTGGACCGGAAGAAGGACATGATCGATCGTGCAGGCTACAAGATC
Source organism: Nitrososphaeria archaeon (assembly GCA_041862235.1). Lineage (GTDB taxonomy): Archaea > Thermoproteota > Nitrososphaeria_A > Caldarchaeales > JAVZCJ01 > JBGVSY01. Next base: position 1,374 of record JBGVSY010000122.1, read on the forward strand.
TGGCCCCGCGAAGTCGAGGAGGTGCTCTACGAGCATCCCGCGATCAAGGATGCAGCAGTCATAGGCATACCCGACGCACGAACAGGTGAGACTGTCAAGGCCTTTGTGGTTCTGAAGGAGGGACAGACGGCCACAGAGGAGGGCATAAGAAGCTTCTGCAAGGAGCGCATCGCCTCTTACAAGGTTCCAACCGTCGTCGAGTTCAAGACCGAGCTACCCAAGACCATGGTTGGCAAAGTCCTTCGGAGAGCGCTGAGGCATAAACCGGAAAGCGAATCTTGAGGAATCTGAAACGAGAAGACCTCTCGGGGGTTCCTCCTCTACAATTTTTGCGCCGACCGACTGCCGAACGACGAAGCTCTTCTGATTCCTGACCGCGTGAGGACTGAATTTTGCGTAGCGTAATAGATTTTCACGTTCACCCTCTGCTATCCATTGTGAGCGAAAAGGCTCTCCTACACGAGATGAACGTCGCTTCCGTATCGAGAGCGGTTCTTCTCGCCATCGACGTTGACCCAGCAGACCTCGAAAGGAAAACGGTCCGACAGATGATCCTCCAGAGGCTTTTGGGAAGCTACGTCTGGGACTCGGCGGGTGTGGAGAACTCCATGAGACATCTTGCCACGATTGCTCAAGTCAGCAATGAAGCCGTTGCATCCCTAGTGAGAAGCCATCCCA
>JBGVSY010000123.1:0-3044 GCA_041862235.1 Nitrososphaeria archaeon
CAAGTCCCGTTGGAGCTTTCAGAGGCAACGCGGCCGAGAGCCTCCTCCATGGACACCTCGCTGGGTTCAACCCTGAAGAGGCAGATGAGGTCGCTTTCCCTGGGTCGGTAGTTCATGTCCACGAAGTCCAGGTACCAATCATGCGCTTCTCCCAAAGTCTACACCGTCGAAGAGAAGTTAGATCAGCGGTATATTTGTGTTGATTAACAGGTCGATCGACCTGCGCGTCGGCCTCACTTCCAAGATTGATCGACGACTTCAATAGGCAGTGGTCTACCGTTAGTTGATGCAGCACCATGAACGGGGACTGGTTGGGTTGGACACGGGTTTGAAGCACAAGGTAGGTCTGATTACAGGGTCAAGCCAAGGGATTGGGAAGGCATGCGCGTCAGCCCTGGCCGCGGAGGGCGTGAAAGTGTCGATCTGCGCGAGAAACAGAGAGAAGCTGAGGAGAACAGCACGAGAAATCAGGAAGACAACGGGATCGGAGGTTCTCGACGTTCCCGCCGACCTCACGAAGTATGATGACATCAGGAACCTTGTCAACAAGACAGTTCGACGTTTTGGCGGCCTCGACATTCTTGTAACTAATGCGGGCGGACCGGCGACAGGCGAGTTCATGGAGCTGTCAGACAAGCAGTGGAGAGAGGCTGTTCCCCTGACGCTCCTCAGCGTGACAAGGCTGTGCAAGGAAGTTATCCCACATATGCAGAAGAGGAGGCGGGGGAGAATAGTTCATCTAACCTCTATCTCGACCAGGCACGTGTTAGAGAACCTGGCGCTCTCCAACTCTCTTCGGTTGGCTGTCATAGGACTTTCGAAGACGCTCGCTCGTGAACTCGGGGAGTTCAATATCACCGTCAACAGCGTATGCCAGGGCTACACGGCGACTGAGAGACTGATGGAGTTGATACGAGACGTGGCTAGGAAGGAGAGGATAGAAGAACAGGAGATAGAAAGCAGGTGGGCTAAGGATACCGCTCTGGGTAGGCTTGCAAAGCCAGAGGAGATCGCAGACGTCGTGGTCTTCCTCGCTTCGGAGAGGGCATCCTACTTGACTGGAGCAGCCATTCCAGTCGACGGCGGCCTCTCTCGAATGCCTCTGTAACTCTGATCTCGATCGACACAAATTTGAATCAAGAATCTTGCTTAGGGAGGAAGAGTTCGTAGGCATTGTCTCTTAGCATTTTTCCGGCCAGCCAGACAGCATGGTCTTCACTAAGTGAGCCTTCTTCAACTTTTTCTGTGAGCACTCTTGCAATGTTTTCTCTAGCGATTACGGAGTGGCCGTAGACGCCTTCTACAAAGATGTAGTCCCCGCCGAAACCCAAGATCTTATTCCAAGGAACCGTGTCTAACCATTCGGCCAAGGCTTGCCTCGCTGCGTAAGGAGAGATTATGTGAAGCCAGCACATGTCGATGTAGACGTTTTGGAAGTTCTTAGCTAGGACGGCCAACTCGCCGGTATAGGGGTATGATCCATGGAATACATCGAATCTGACTTCTCTATATTCTCTGAACAGGTTCGTCAGGAGAGTTGGATTGGAGTTCGAGATTATGTTCTCGTTCCCCTCCTGAAGCCCTGTATGAATTTGTATGGGAAGGCTCTTCTTCCCCGCGTATTGAACTATCTTGTGCACCATGAAATCCTGCAATGGCTTGGTTTCTCTGAGAGACAGTCCTTCGGGAACTATTTCTACTCTGTTGTCTAGTTGCCTCTCTCTGAAGAGTTCTTGGTTGTATATGTTCACGAAGACTTCTTCGGCCTCACTTTGGGAGACTTTGTCGAATCGAAGGTTCCTTAGGTAGGCCAAGTCGATTTTGACGCCGACTATCATCTTTGATGCCTTCTCAAACTCGAGCTCTACTGCTTGGATAAGGTCGGAGAATGAGTGAATGGGCTTACCGCAGCGCTTTGCCAGAGCTTCGAAGTCCAGCCTTTCCTTAGCCATGACGAAGTCATTGAACCTCGTAACTGGGGCGAAGAATCGTCTATCAACGTCCTCCAACGGATCGGATAAGCTGTCTAAAATCGATAGATCGATCCTAGACTTCTCTTTTAGTATCCATTCGTAAAGCCCAGGCCTGTTCGCCTCTTCCATTCGTGATGCAAGCTCATGACACGTGTCTGCGCTGATTCCGTCTACCCCGTAGAGGTCTCTGATGGCGATGTTCACAGCTCTCGCATAACCCGTATTTTGAATTCGCTCCCAAAAAGGTTCGAGTATTTCCCATCTCTTCTCCAGGGGAAGCCCTGAATTCCGAACTTTCTCGAGTTCTTCCAATGACATTCCTGAAGACACAAGATCTGATGAGGCATAATGCGCAAGGAACGTTTCAAAGAGATCGGGTTTCTTGGCAACCCGCTCGGTCTCTTGCAGTAGGTGTTCGTGGGTGTCGATTATTCGAACTTTGTCAACAGCCTCTTTAATAGTCTTGTAGATTTGCTCCACAAAATCACCAAACCTACAGGGATGTATGGACACGGCTTATAAAAATGACGGGAATAGGTCGACCTTGCCTAGATATTTGGGCGATCGATCGCGCTACACGTTCTGCGCGTCTTCCCTGATGGTCATGTAAGCCTTGTAACCGGTCTTGTCGATCCTTCTCTTAATGGCCTCCGTGTCAACGAGCTTCGGATCGTAATCGACGAAAATCTTGTTGAGCATGATGGCTGCCCTGACGTCCTTGACTCCTTTCAGCTTCTTGACCTGCTTCTCGATCGCTAGCACGCAGGTTGCGCAGTTTATGTCTCGTACGGAAACAACGATGCTCGCCTTCTTGGAAGGCTCTTGGTCCTCCATTGGCATTCCCTACGCCAATAGATCGATCGTCCATACAGAAAGCTCTTCCCTAGGTTGAACCCAGTCCCTATAGACCTGGCTTAAACCTGGAGAGCAAAAGTGAGTTGCTAACCACGGTAACAGAGCTGAACGCCATCGCAGCAGCAGCGAGAAACGGAAGGAAGCCGTAGACCTCCGGCCCGAAAAAGGGGACAAGCGCTCCCGCAGCAATCGGGATCAAAGCTGAGTTGTAGGCGA
>JBGVSY010000124.1:0-3346 GCA_041862235.1 Nitrososphaeria archaeon
CGTAGTTGCTGGGTCTTATCGAGTAGTGCTTCTCGAACTCTGAATCCACTATCTGTTCCGCCGCTTCTTTCCTCTGAGGTGTCAGGCTGTTGACCCACACGGTCTTTCCGTACACCTCCTTCACAACCTCCCCATCTACAACAACAATGTTTCCGCCTTTTACGACGTACTTTGCCCTCCGGAAAGCTTTTCGAACCGTCTCGTATTCCTTGGAGAAGTCCGTCTTCCTGGGATTGATGTCATAGACGGCTACATCTGCATCGGCTCCCACGCCGAGATGCCCTTTATCCGTCAGTTTCAGAGCTCTAGCCGTGGCCGCTCTCGTCATCACCGCTATCTCTTGAAGTGTGTACTCTCTGTCGATCGATGGGAGGGCGCTCCTCTTCTTGGCTCTCTTGTTGAATTTTCCTGACATAGTCTTTTCTCTGTATTCCTTGCTCATCAGCCAAGCTAACACTGTCGGGTAGTAGGTCAAGGGAGCGGCGTTGGGATGATCGGTTGTCATGAACACCCTCCATGGATCCTTTATTAGCAACGCCAATTCGAGGCCAATTGTCCACTGAACAGCGTTGACCAGATTCTTCTTCCTGTAGATCACTGGAACTATGCCTGCACTGGTCTCGGACTCCACGTCAGCGTTCAACCACTTAGCACCTGTGAGCTCGTACAGAACATACTGAAACGGCCCATCCGCGGTCATGGTTGTGGTCGCTGTGAAACCGAGTTGTCCCATGTCGATTGTCACCCATTCCCTCGAGTTCACTTCCCGCGCCACTTCTTCGGCTCCAGATCTAATGCTGGCCCAGGAGTCGCCACCATAACAGTTGAATTGACAGTGAGTGATGTGGATTGAGGGAGCTGAGGAGCCGTAGGGGTCCAGAGCCTTAATGGTGTCGATAGTGGTCTGATAGTTCCCAGGTCTACCTAGGTTGTTAGTATGTACATGTATTGTATGGGGCATGCCTAGAATTCTATTCACCATCAAAAGACCGGTCAGTATCTCCCGGGGAGTGATGTCAAATAGCGGAACTTGATCGTCGATCGAAGACACATTCTTCCCCCACCCCCAGGCAATTAGTCCGCCCGGATTCACGATCTTGATTCCGTAGCCTTTTACAGCGTTTAGAACCCACGCTATAAACGCTGACGCCTCCTCCAGCTTTCCATCTCTCAGCAGCCGGGTGACGATCCAATTGTTTCCAAGCAGGGTTAGGAAGGCTTTGTCTATCATAGGAGTATCGTCCAGCTCTTCGTGTGTGTGTCTGCTCTTCATAGGAGGGGAGGCGGCTTCGATGACTGTTGTGTAACCCATTTGACTGAAGAGGTAGCCCGTGACAAAGGTTGTTGGTATGCTCCTTCCTGTCCCTGACCTTGTGAACGATGTTTTTGGGTAGTGGTGTCCTTGATGGTCCTCTGGCCTCATAGCTCTCCCAGAGTTTACTTTTGAGCCGGCTATGTGTGCATGGATATCGACTCCTCCAGGCATGACCACCATTCCATTGGCATCAAGAACCCACTCCGGATTGTCAAGGGACTCCACGACTTTGCTGCCCTCGATGAAGACGTCCATCTGGTCTCCCTCGATCTTGTTCGCCGGATCGTAGACGAAGCCATTCTTGATCAGTACCTTCAATCTCAGTATCCTCCCTGATTTCGTTCAATAGTATCGCTGTACCCATTCCTCACTCGATCTTCTCCTCCACCCTCTTCTTAAGATCCGACAGGGCCTGTTGATCGCTTGGTAAACCCGAAGGAGGATCTACCAGCTTCTTCATCTTGAATATCACTCCGTCCATCCTGTAAGCTGTGCCCTCCGCCTCTATTCCGGTGATGGCTGAAGGTATCGCCACCTCCGACCTGTAGGTAGTTGGAGTGGGGCGCACATCGAAGGTTATCAACGGGATCTTCATCATCCTCTTCACCGCTTCCAATGGAAAGCTGGAGACGGGGTCCGCTGCCACAACCAACATAGCATCGCCCTCGCCTCTCGAGAGCAGATCGATGATCGACGTTTCTCCTGGGTTATACCTGGGGTATCCCAAACTGAAGTCGACTGCAAAGGGGTATCCCGTCTGCCATGTCATGACCGCGTTGCACCCCGTGACGTTGTAGTGTCCTCTCATTGGTATGATGTTGAACTTGGTTCGAGCGTTTAGGTCTCTGACCAGCAGGATGGCTGAATCTACGTTTGCGCTCTTCGCCGCGGTCATGGTCAACCCAAGCCCGTAGAACAATGCACCATAGGACGCATTCACCATATCATCTGCTAGCTCCTCAACAACCTCGATGGGAACTCCCGCCACAGAGTCGATATCCATCTCTTCGTCCCCTACCGCCATCCGAAGTGCGGAGAGAAGCTCGAAGTCCCTGTTCGGCTGGATCTTAATGAAGAGGTCTGCCGCCCTCGCGGTCGGGGTTTCCCTTACATCGACCACCACCATCTTTCTGTCTTCTCTGCGCTTTGAGAAGTATCCTTTGGAGAAGACCGTGTATCTGGAGAGGTGCCTGGGATGGCCGTGCATCGGATTGCATCCCCAGTAGATCACTAGGTCGGCTTTCGTCGAAACATCTCCCAGAGTCGCGTGTGGGGAGCCGACCCCTTGAACAGCTAGGAAGCTGGGGCCGTGACAAACTGTGGAGGTGTTGTCTATAGCGCCTCCCAGGATTTCAGCGAGCTCTATTCCAACTTTCTGGGCTTCGTTGCAAGTGCTGCTCCATCCGTATATCAATGGGTACTGAGAGGATGCGAGTATCTCGGCGGCTCTCTCAAGAGCTCGTTCCAGCGAGGTTTGAACAAACGACCCATTCTCCCTAATCATAGGCCTGCCAAGCCTGTCCTGTGCGTAGTTTAGGAACTTAGACCTACTAATGGAGCAGCCCCTACGCACTTCCTTGATTGTATTGTCTTCGACGGTGACTCCTATATCGTCGCACAGGCATCCGCAGAACGGGCAAGGAACGTCTTCGTAAACCCTTCGGCTCATGTCTCCTTTCCCTCAAAGCTTTGCATGATGTCGAATAGGGTTGGCACATTTTGCCCAGGCGCAGGTTGGACAAGAGCTTCGAGCCCCTTGTAAGTTGGCATCCCTGTACCGCGAGTTCTTGTACTCACTAAGAGATTGGCCCAGAGGCCGTAAGGAATGAAGAAGACTCCTACACCTACGTTCTTGCTTCTCCTGGCGCCCACCACGACTGCACCGTGGGCTGTAGAAACCCGGACTGGTTGACCGTCTTCTATACCTAGAGCATCCATGTCTTCAGGGCTCAATTCACATATTGCAACGGCGTCCGAGTATTCGTCGGCGAACTTGCCTGCCTCCAGGGATTCTCCTTGCTTTAGGGTTCT
>JBGVSY010000125.1:0-27611 GCA_041862235.1 Nitrososphaeria archaeon
TGACGGTCCATGTTGACCCGGTCCACCCACGCGAATCTTGCCGCGCTTGCGGGAGCAAGATATGTGATATGCAGAGAAAACCGGAAGACGAGGTTCGACAAGAGCGTTCGACCTAGCCCATGATGTCGACACACTCGTTAACAGAATTTATCGATGTGAGTCTGAAGCTCACCCATGCACCTCTCAGAACAGAAAAAAGGGACATTAATCGATCGATCTCGATCCTTAGGGAGTCATTCATTGGCCGTTGACCGGAAACGCGTCCCCGGAGACCGGCGCATGGCCAAAAACCCAGGCTTCGAAGCGTAGATCTGAGATAAGACTCAAGGAGAGTGTAGTTCGAGAAAAGCTGAACAAATGCGTTTGAAAAAGGTAAATAGACGCAGGAGACGTACCGAGCCAGCAAAAGAATGAGTCTGCCCCACCGGTCCAAGAGAGCGCTCTCTGTCCCATTGACGACTCTCGTACTTGCCTCAGTTCTTATCTCAGTGGCGATTGTAGCGCTGTACGCATCCAACGAAATGGTGGAGATTCGGTCTCAGGACATCGAGCTTCAGCAGGCTCAAGGAGCCTACGTTCTCCTCGCCTCCATCATCGAGGAAGTTGCCGGTGAGCCCGAATCGGCTTCATATGTTCTGGTCAGCAGCAGAACAGGCGGGGTACGCTGGCAACCTTCAGCAAGAACCCTCTCAGTGGAGATCAACGGCGGAGCCTGGAACCCCCCGCTTCTCCAGAACGTACAGCTCGATGACCTGACCTACTACTCAGGTGAACGTATTGCCGCTGCAGACGAGTATCTGCGGGGCAACACCTCGCGCATCGTGAGCAATATCCGGAATGCGTTAGTCGCCGTCTACGTGAACCAGTCAGGAGGCGGCTACGTCGTCCTGGATACCGCGCGCCTACTCGTTGTGAACGAGGGGAGCTTCCCGTACCTGCAGAGCGCCATGACCTACAACACATACAACGTCGTGCACTTGACACTGATCAGGCTCGCCCTAGGTGACGCAAGAGGCTCCGGACATGTCCGTATAAAGGCGCGTTGCATAGACGTATCGACAGATGCTCAGCTTTTCCCTGGACAGAACTCTGTGACACTGACTTTGCATCTAGGGGGACAGCAGGAGTCTCTGACAGTTTCCGGTGACCCCTCGGCTGACGGCACGATCGTCAAAGTGGATCTGCGAACCGTGGAGATATCGCTTTCGTAGGTGACAGCAGGATGCCTTCCTCAAGCTTCGCCCATGCGATCGGCGTCATGGGTATGATGGCAGGGTTCTTCTTGATAGTTACTTTCCTAACCGGGGTCGAGCAGGCTTCCCTGCGTTCACAAGCAGAGCCGCTGCTGGCGGACGTCGCGAACTATGTCGCTAGCTATGTAGTGGACATGATCTTGATCCCAAACTCCACACAGCCAACCACCCTCATCAAGCAGATCGAAATCCCTCGTGACGTAGGGGGACAGGGCTACACCGTCCACCTCGAACTGGATTCGGACACCTGGAAGGTCACAGCGCGTCTAGACACCATGCCCTCGACCTACGCTGAGGTGGCTCTCCCTTGGAAGGCCTCAGGGAACATCCACGTGGTTCTGTCAGACATCGACATGGGGACGTGGAGCAAGAGAAGCTTCCTATACAGCGGGACGCCGAACCCCATCGTCTGGAGCGAACGGATGGGATCCAGCTGTGAGGTAGGACTGGGCTCTCTTTCCCAGCTGGCCGCGACCTCGATCTGGGCAGATAGTGCCTCACAAACCTTCATGCACATTCACGTAAATGACCAGCACACGGAGCACGGCGAGCTCAACGGCATTCAGGTTCGCGATGATTTGCACAAAGAGGATCTCTCCGACTGCCACCAGCTTGATGCTGGGAGTATCGCTTTCACATCTCGAGAAAGGAGGGAAATCCGCGGATGCATGTGACGTTTGAGTACATCGCAGCCGCAGGGCTGATCTTCGTGATGTTAGCCGTAACAACTGCGATGACGTCTTCTCTCAACTACGTCTACACAACGCAGAAGACAGAGTTTCAACTCGTCGAGGTGGCAGAGAGCACCCTCGACAAAATGCTGCTTCACTCGGGAGACCCAAGGCCATGGGGAACCGATCTCTCAATAAACGTGACCAATACCGATGGGCTTGCGGCCTTCGGCTTGTCGACGGGGAACCAGAACATCTATCGGCTTGACCCCGACAAAGTCGGGAGGCTCCACAACGGATCGGTGAGTAACCCCTATGACAACTACTACTACGTGCCGCCTGAAACCGCCGCAAACCTACTTGGTCTCGGAAGGGACTATGGGTTCAAGCTATCCATCCTACCGATCTTCAAGGTTGATGCCGAAACACCTCCTACGGACACCGTTCTGCACTTCAATGTTTCAAGCCAAACCGGTGCCGAGATACCCAGCGCTAATGTTACGGCGTATGCGTTCTGGCCTCACAAAGTCACAGGACAGTGGTACCTCCTGAACGCCACACTTAGCGGGATCACGGATTGGCGTGGATCTTGTCACTTGGATTTCGCGGGGATGGGACCAAACGGAGTTGACCCTGACTTTTCTACAGCTGTGTTTATCGTCGTCACCGACTTCCATGGTCTGCAGGGCATCGCAGGTGTGGACAACCCGAATCGACCGGGAGACCTGTTCTCCGTCGTCGTCGCCGACAGACTGTTCCTCAGCTATCCCGAAGGGGGTGGAGCAGGCGGAGGCGACCCGCAAGGCGCGATCCTCTACATGGAGACACTCAAGGCACTCACCTTTCCTTACGTCCACCACCAAGAGTCAGAACCCCCCCGCGTGGTCAACACAGGAAGCAAGCAGTTCATAGAATACCGGATGGACGAGGTGGACCCGTACTCCAACGCTTTCCTCTTCATAGCCAAGAAAACCGGGAACTACTGGGTGTCAATCGCGCTGCGCCCACCCCCGTGCATCTACCAAACCCAGGTAGCCCTGCCTCCACACACGTCGACGGTGATCCGTCTGGTGGACATTAACGGATTCAACTACTTCGTAAGGTTCACCCTGTGGAGGATGTCGGAGTGAGAATCCTTCGGAGCTGTCGCCGCGGACAGGCACGCTTGATCGAGGCGGCGCTTGCAGCGCTCGTTCTCTTTGTCGGCCTGAGCTTGGTATCGTACTTGGTCGGACCCATGAACACACTCGTAATCGAACCCAGGGGTGAGCTGGAGAAGCGAGCATACAACACGTTGTACCGCCTCTCAGACGCTGGTGTATACGAAGAGACAATCATGAGTGGTGACCCTTACTCGGAGGACAACCTGAAAAACGCCATCGGCCGTCTGCTGTCCCCACACGTTCACTACAATCTCACCATCTACAATGGGACGCAGGTCGATCCTATCTCTGTGAACATGGAAAAGATCGCGACCGTCACCAACCTCGAGGAGGGCAGCCCAGCTTCCTCTGAAGATCTCTTCGTGGTCTGCGTTCGAGCCCCGTACACGACGCGCTCCGGTTCCATCCTGATCTTCAGTCTGGCGCTGGGAAGCATGGGTCAGGGGGAAGAATAGGTTGTCCCGCAATCTCGCCTCAAATCGCAGGGGGCAAATGATCATACTGACAGCGATGATCATTGTCTTGGTAGTTGCCGCGATGGTTTCTCAGATGTACCTCTTCTCTCAGCGCCGCGGTTTGAGGCAGGAAGAGTTCAAGGAGCTCATCGGCTCCGTGGACGCAGACTTCCAGCGGGCGCTGGTTAGGACACTTGCAGAAGCCACACACCGGGTAACCCGGATCCAAGGCTACGATCTGAAGATGCAGCCCAACTCTGGAAACCTCACGGCCGGCCGTGTTTACGCCCATGAATTCATGAATCTCTGGCGGCTCTCCCTGGACAAGGCCTTTGAGGGACTTGGCTTGGCGGTGACCACCGATTACTCGAGACAGGTCCCGCTTCAACCTGGTAAAGGAGAATTACAGCCACGATACCTCAAGAACCTAATGAAGCTCTACTGGTACAAGTCGGAAGCCCTTTCGGTCATCGGCGGAGACCTCTCCGTTGACATCAAGGGCCTAGGGTTCTACGGCTTCCAATCCTTCCGCGTTCACTACCTCAATGTGAGCATCGACCTCCAAGACCTTCAAAGCCAGGCTTCTTACGACCACCTGAAGATCCACGTCAACAGAGAAGGAAACGACCCCGTTCCCGCTCTTGGAGAGAAGAACTTCGCAGTCTACAACTTCAACACCACGGTGGGCGACTGGACAGGAGTAGCCCTGACAGAGATCTTGTACGACGGGAGCGGGTGCTACGAGCTGAGGTTCGAGCCCCCAAACCCTGGCTGTGACCCCTACTCAGAATGGTTCCACGTCTTTGTGGAGGATAACCGCGGCATCCTAGTCGAAGCCCTCTCCTACAACAGTTTCACGCTCTTGGTGAACAAACACACTCCCGTGGTCGGACGTCCCGCGGACACCGATGACGAGATCTACACCTTGGAAGCTGGAGTCAGCGGGAAATGGTACTGGCAGATGAGGGAACTCGGGATAGAGGGGACGTACGTGCCCATGCCCTCGATCCCCATCAAGCAGTACAGGGTCAACGTAACGGAGACCGGGTCGGACGGGCAGCTAGAGATCAGCCCCGTTCAGTACGAGATCTGGGACAAATCTACGTTCCATGGCCCACAGGTCCCGGTCCAGATTCCACGAGCCTTGGCCGATCCGACCTACAGGTTCAACAGCTCGAACAGAATCGTCCTCCAGGCCAAGTTTCCCACCCTCGACACCATGCAGCAGAAAGCCAAGATCTGGTGGTTCAGCGACCTAGACGCCCAGGCATACCAGGGACCCACAGATCTCAGCTACGACCCCGACGCCCACCAGGCGGAAACTAACCGCTACAGGGTCGAGTTCCTCGACGTAGACCGTACGTCCTCGCCCGACTACTATAACCCTAACACAGGGATTCCCTACAACTATTATGGGGTCGCTGCACTGCTCATGAAGAACCCTAGCACAGGGCTTACCTTCGGTCCCTGGAACATCCATGCCTTTGGCACACATCCCTCGTTGGCTGAGTGGCGCCCATACGGCAGATGGAACGTGGTATACGGGTATGGCAACACATTGAGCAACGCCACGGTTCGACTTATCGCCGTGGTCAACTCCACCGCTGTGCAATGTCCCTACCAGGAGAGCCATCACGAGGAAGACTACTACGACACCTTGTCCGTGGTCTTCATCACCGCCAACACAAAGTACATGCAGATGAAGACGTACATTTACTGGGAATCGACTGAACAAGACTACGGCTTGTGGTTCGCGACCATCATGGGAGGCGGAGGGCCAACACACTACGCCTACCTCGACTACGACGACGACATCCAAGGCCCCATTGCGTACGTCTACCAACCACCTTCAGAGAGACAGCACAGAGAATACGGCGCGGGCACACCACAACCACAATACGACGATCCAGGGCATTGGGCCGCGCAGTGGAACGACCAGTTCGGCAGAGGCATCATTATCGACAACGAGGGCTTGACTTGCCTGAGATCGTTGGACGCCGCGAGAACTAGGTTCTCTGTGACGGAGTCAGCGCCCGGAGGTGGTGACCAGGGCTCCATGGAGTACGAGGCCGTGAACTGCGGACGGATCCACGATCCACCGGTCCCATATCCTCTCTACACGGCGTCCGCAGGAACCCGATACAACTATCTCTGGGCGATGTGGATGTACGGAGGAGGAGACTTGGACGGCTACCAGGAAGTTGACGACTACTACTGGATGTTCCTCGAACCCTACGCACCTACAATAGAGTACCAATAAGAACTGCGTCCATAGACTCGAATGGGAACAGTGGACACACATCCCGCTCGCGGTCCCGCGAATACACGAAAACGTCTGATCGATCGATATCAAAGCTTAATAGAAAGAAGTCTTGGCCGAGCGAAGACAGCCAAACGCGAAAACGGGGATGGGCCATTTGCCTACTCAACACACCTGCTCCTTCTGTGGGAGGAAGTTCACACACGGGCAAGGAATGATGTTCGTCAGGAGAGATGGAGCAATCCTTTGGTTCTGCACCCGTAAGTGCCGCATCTACGCGACCAAACATAGAAAAGATCCGCGAAAATACAAGTGGACCGAGCGCTACGGAGGCAAGACAAGGTGAACAGGGACACCTGAACCTCTTCAGGCTCGGAATTATCATACAGCGAAGACTTAAACAGGCGCGCTCAACCGTCCGACAAGGTGAGAAGAGATTTGTCCACTGTTCTGCCCGCTCAACCGGAAATCAACATAGGAACAATGGGGCACGTAGACAACGGAAAGTCCACCATAATTGAAGCAATGACGGGTGTCTGGACAGCACGACACTCAGAGGAGCTGCGCCGCGGCATAACGATCAAGCTGGGCTACGCTGACACAGCCGTGTACAAGTGTCCCAGCTGCCCTGAGCCAGAGGCCTACACAACCACCCCCAAGTGTCCAAGATGCGGGTCAGAAGCCGTCTTCCAGAGAGCAATCTCCTTCATCGACTGCCCCGGGCATCACAGCCTTATGGTGACGATGCTTTCCGGGGCCGCTCTCTTCGACGGCGGCCTATTCGTGGTTGACTCAAGGGTCAGCTTTCCCCAGCTACAGGATGGAGAACATCTTCTAGCAGCATCAATACTAGGCGTGAAGAAGATGGTGGTTGCCCAGAACAAGATAGACCTCGTAACCCGTGAAAAAGCATTGAAGAACTACGACGAAGTGGTCAACGGGGTAAAGGGCACCGCCGCAGACGGCGCGCCTGTGGTCCCAGTTTCAGGCCAGCATGCCATCAACATAGACTCACTCATCCAAGCGATGGAGAAACACATTCCCACCCCAGCTCGAGATGTTTCGAAGCCTGCCCTCATGCCCGTCCTGAGATCCTTCGACGTGAATCAACCTGGCGTCTCAGGGGATAAGATCAAGGGCGGCGTCTTGGGCGGATCACTCCTCCAGGGCGTCCTCAAAGTCGGCGATGAACTGGAGATCAAGCCAGGTGCACCTAAGAAGATGAATGATCCCAAATCTGGCTATAGCCGGTTGGTGGCTGAGGTAAAGGGGATCAGGGTCGGAGGAAGGGACGTGGACAGCGCCAAGAGCGGCGGCCTACTCGGCGTCGAGACCACCCTCGATCCCTCCCTGTCGAGGGCTGACGGCCTGACGATGAACGTTGCAGGCGCACATGGAACCCTGCCACCTGTCTGGGACACCCTCGTCCTCCAGTATCAGCTCTTCGAGAAGGTGATAGGAGCCACCGAGCAAGTTGCCGTCAAGGTCCTTCAGGACAAGGAGCCGCTTGTGCTAAACGTGTACTCAGCCGTTGCATCCGGCGTCGTATCTGAGAGATCACATGACCATGTCACCGTCAGGCTTGGCTACCCTGTCTGTGCGCGCGAAGGAGATAACGTGACTATATCCAGGCGGATCGGCGCAGGATGGAGGCTGATTGGGTTCGGAAAGATCACCTAGGTGCGTTTTTTGAGAGTTCTCTTAGACAGCAGTTTCATTCTCTCTTCTGTCCAACTTGGGTTTGACGCGGTGAGGATGCTCGAAGATTCTCTCTGTGGGAAGCTGCAGCCCTTTCTTCTCAGCGAAACGCTCGGAGAGTTGAAGAGGATATCGGCCAAGCGAGGGAAGAAGGGAAGAGAAGCCCAACTCGCTATGAAGATTGTCGAGAGATACCCTGTGTTCAGCGACACGGAGAAGACGACGACCGTCGACGAAGCCATGGTGAAGGTAGCTTCGCACTTGGGTTGCATTGTTGCCACCAACGACATGAGACTAAAGAGGAAGCTCAGGGCCTCAGGCGTCGCCGTAGCTTTCCTTCACAGGGACAAACGCGTAGAGGTCGAGGGCTGGGCTGGGCCCCGCTAGAAAAGCGCTCTTGTCACTCGCTAGTCGTGTCATCCCGGTTTCAGAGAGCCACCCGTTCCTTCTTGGAGCTTTTTGATGTCTTTCGGCTTGAGGATCTCCGCTCTGAGCAAGTTAGCCAAGGAATTGATGGAGGCCTCGCCCCTCAGCCGGCCCCTCTTCCCCCTGATCTGCCTCCACTTGAGATCCGTGTTCCCGCTCTTCGAAACATAGATAACTCCCAGTACCTCATGGGCCTTCACGAAGTTGATCTCCTGCATCCTCCACAAATCGATCTTAGAGGCGGCCTCAACATAGATCGTTCCAAGAGAGCTGTCCCTCTCAGGAAAGACAGTCGGGTCCCTAAGATAGCCCCTGGGCATGAACGACTTACAGGCACTGATCACACAGAATCTCCTGAAGTTCTCCAATTGGCACACATTATTGATTTCCACCATGCCCCACCACAGACTGTCGTGACGAGTTATATTGGTTGCGATGGTACAATCAAAATCATCGCCCTACTGATTCGATCGATTCGCCGAGAATCAGTTATATACCTCTACTCTCGGGCTTCGCTGTTGACTCCAGGCGACTGGCTCACCTCAGGAGATGGCTCCGGGTGAGAAACCTGGCCCTGCGAGGTTAACGCATGATGTTCACAGTGTACGACATCGATGAGGTCATAAGAATCCCGCCGGACCAATTCGGCAAGCCCCTAGAGGACGTGGCGCTACAACAGCTGAGGCTGGAGTATGAAGGCCTGACTACAGAAGATCTTGGGCACGTCATTATGGTCACAGACGTGGATGTTCAGCCGTTGGGACGAGTCCATCCCAGGGACGGAGCCACATACCACCGGGCAAGATGCAAGCTGCTTGCCTTCAGACCTAGGGTTCAGGAGGTCGTCGAGGGCGAGGTTGCTGAGATCACCGACTTCGGTGCCTTCGTGCGCATAGGACCCTTGGACGCACTGCTACATGTTTCTCAGGTGATGGACGACTTCATATCATACGACGACAAGCACTCCATATTGACGGGAAAGAAGACGGGGAGAAAGCTCGGGGTGGGCGATAAAATGAGGGTGAGGGTGATCGCCGTATCGTTCGCCACAGGGCCAGCAGGAAAGATCGGGGTGACGGCGAGGCAGCCTCTCCTCGGAAAGATCGAGTGGATCAAAGAGGAGCTAAGGAAGACCTCCCGGAGAAAAGTCGTAGAGAAGGAGGCCGAGACCGGTGCCGGCGGCTGAGAGAGTCTGCAGAAAATGTCGGCGAGTCGTCACATCGAACGTTTGCGACAACTGTGGTTCGTCCGACTTGGCGAACAGGTTCCGGGGATTGGTGATCATCCTAGATCCAAGACACACCAGGTTGTCAGCCGTGCTTGAAGTCGAGAAGGCTGGGGCCTATGCCATCAAGATCGGCTAGCCAACTCTTGGAGAACGACGTGTACTTCACGGAGCATGCGAAGAAGAGGGTGAAACGGCCTATCGGGAAGCTCTTAACAGGCAGCCAGAAGAGAATGGCTTCCCGGGTCAAGACGGTCATCGACGACCTAAGACCGGTTAAGATGATCGTCGTCGGAGACAGGTCGTCGAGTCTCATGCAGGACCACCGGCTTCACTCCGACATCTACATAGTCGATGGAAAGGTCGAAAGGAAGGCGACCAAGGACTTCGTAGTAGAGGGAGCCAGTGAGATAAGGGTATCCAACCCGGCTGGAATGATAACGCGTGAAGCTTGGAGAGCGTTGAGGGAAGCCTTAAGACGAAAGAGCCCTGTAGTCGTCCGGGTCTGCGGGGAGGAGGATCTGTTGACCATAGCTGCAGTGGAAGCCGCCCCCAAGGGGTCGCTGGTCCTCTACGGGCAGCCTGGCGAAGGGTTGGTGGTTGTGGAAGTCACTGCAGAGAAGAAGAAGGAGCTTAGAGAGCTCCTGCGAGAGTTGGTGCACTAGTTGCCGGGCGTGGAAGTGATAGCCCACACGGACAGGTTACTTCTCAGAAGGAGCGATCTGGATTTCGTCGTCACATACGACTCGCCTCAACTGACTCGCGAGGAAGCAGCGGACCTCCTGTCGAAGAAACTTGGCGTGTCACGGGATAGAATTGCCTTGGTGAGAATGGTCCCGCTGTTCGGCGCCAAGACAATGAAGGGACACTGTCACGTCTATGAATCGGCTGAAGACCTAAGGGATATCGAAGCCAAACACATCTTGGACAGGATGACAGAGAAGAGAGAGAAGCCTGAGGAACAAGAGAAGGCCAAAGCGAAGACGAAGAAGAAGGAGGAGGATACCGGTTGAGTGAGGAAAAACCTTCTCCCGCGCCGGGTCAGAAGGAGAAGAAACAAAAGAAGGGTGTCTGGAACCTCTACGAGTCCAAGGAAGGCGCGTCGAAGAGAAGCAGCCGATTCTGTCCGCGCTGCGGCCCAGGATTCTTCATGGCAAACCATGAAGACAGATACACTTGCGGCAAGTGTCACTACACGGAGTTCAAGAAGGCTGAGAAGCCTCCAAAATGACGGCGTTTATCTGAGCAACGTTCTCCGGGACAACGTTCCCCCGCACCAAAATCCTCTTCCTCTTCCCCCTGACGGGCCTCTTGTTTCTCTTTTTCTTGCGTTTTGATGGCGGCTTGCGCTTTGGACGGTAACCAACGCCGCCCGAAACCAGGATCTCTGCCTTTCTCGCTCCTTGAACATCTGGTCGAAGGGGAAAGCCATGCGCGTCAGTGCCGCCCGTCACCTTGATATTCTTCTTGATTCCCAGAACCGACCCATCTAGAACTGATCCGATCTTCTTGCCCACGAACGCCTGCAGCTGTTCCGGAGTGAGCACAAAGCCCTGTGCCACTCCCTTGGCTGGGTCTGAAAGCACTAGCCTACAGCCAGCAACTCTTTCACTTCTGCCCGGAGCGCTCGACAAGTCGACTCTCTCCTCACCTCGCCCAGAATGGGTCCAGCCTTCTTTTGATCCTAATGATTTCCTCCAACGCCTCTTTCTCGTCGTCGCTGAGTCGATGCATATAACTGTTCACAAGGGATCTGGCTTCTCTTTCGGTCAGGTTTACGAAGAGAACCTCATTTCCGTGGACGTTCCTTCCTATGACCGCTTCCTTCACGGACACCGCAGCCCTGTCGCCTTTCTTTACCTCATCTACAGCTTTGCCTTTGTCCTGTATCTGAGAGATGAAGCCGACTTCACTAGCTTTCTCGTTGATCAGCTTCACTTTGGGTTTCAATGTGCCTGAGAGCACCTCGACACCGAATACCGCAGGAGAGCTCCGTCTGAAGATGAAGCCCGGGAGCACCTTTATCTTCGCCGGTGTCGGAATTCTTTCAAGGGCGGCCGTCTCTCTTGAGGTTCTCTCAGTCTGTACCCAATTGACATAGTCCCCGATGAGACGGTAGACTATCCTTTCGTGGAATATCCTCACCCCCGCGTCTCCCGCTTCCTTCTCAGCCTCAGGGCTAACCTTCACGTTGAAGGCCAGAATCACTCCGCTGAGTTCATCCTTCTGTCTGACAACCTGGGCTTCAACCACATCTCTCTTGGATACTTCGCCGATATCCGCGACCCTCGTCGGGATGCCCCTTTCCCTCAGCAGGTTCACCGTCGCCTCCAGCGTTCCAAGAGTGTCGGCCTTCAGCACAACCCCTACCCTGTCTACGTGAACCTTCAGCTCTTCAACCTCGCTGGCTATGCGGGCGAGAACCTCGCTCTCCATCTCCCCCTCACTGACAACCAGAAGCGGTGAACCTGGAACCGCGTTGTCCAAGTCCGGCGCTACTATCTTCACCCCGGCTACAGCGTCAACATGCTCTACCTGCCTGAACCTGTCCTGGGGAGCTCTCATCTCATCGAGAGGCTTCGGGAGTAGTATCGAGCGCACTCTGGTTATGAAAGGCTTGTCTCTTCCAGCCAGAGCTACGGAGTCACCTGTTTGAACCCTTCCAGCGTAGACAATGGCGTTCAGGGTTGCACCCAGCCCTTCCTCCTCAACGACCTCAAGGACAACTCCTCTCCCTAGTCCCCCAACAACCTGAAGCTGATCCTCCATGAAGCGCTGAGTCAACCCCAAGAGCACTATCAACAGGTCAGGTATACCCTCTCTGGTCTTTGCGCTCAGCGGCACCACGGCAACGGTCTTGGTGAAGGACGTAACCTTGCTGTAGAGATCACTTGTGAACCCGAGAAAGGAAAGGTCTCCCATTAGCTGATAGATCTTGTTATCAAGCTCCTCTCTCACTTGGGTCGACTGCGCACGGTATGCTTCTGCGAAGCTGACCATGCCCAGAGGTTTCCAGCCGGACACCATGTCTATCTTGTTGGCTGCTACTACGAACGGGGTCTTCCTCGCTTTCAAGAGCTCTATGGACTCGCGTGTCTGCTCCTGCACCCCCTTCATGGCGTCCACAACCAGTATGGCGAGGTCTGCTATCGACCCGCCTCTCCTCCGTAGATTCATGAATGCCTCGTGTCCAGGAGTATCTATCACCAGGATGCCTGGTACCTTGATCTCCACCTTTAGCTCGCTCACAAACCTCCTGCATAACTCAACAAGAGCGTCAACCGGGAAGAGGCTTGCGCCTATGTACTGCGTTATGCCTCCCGTCTCCCTCTGAGCGACGAAGGTACCTCTAATCGTGTCCAGGAGCGTGGTCTTCCCGACATCTACGTGACCCAGCACCACGACTATGGGCTCTCTCAGAGGCAACGGTGACAGCTCGGGCGCCATCGTTGGAGCCGCATCTAATTAACGTTCTTTTCTGTCTGTTTGATCTCAACGTTAATATCACATAGCCTCGAACACCGCCGTGAGGTTGCGACGAGGTGGAGCTGCGTTTCACTGCAAGGAGCCTCTCCGCCGAGCGGTTCCTAGAGCACGGGCAGTCTGCGCCGGGAGGGGTGCAGGTCTCTACGAACGTGAACATCACTGGCGTAAAGCCTGTGGCCGGCGGCGTCCTCGTCTCCTTCATCACATCCATAACCTACTCACCATCGATAGCGCAGGTTGCAATCCGAGGGGATGTGAGAATCTCTGGTGAGAGGGAGAAGGTCGACGAGATCTTGAACTCACACGCCAACAAGCAACCGGTTCCACCAATGCTCGTGGAGAGCATACTGGGATATTCGATTGTGGAGGCAACCGCCGTCTCTAAGACCTTGAACATACCTCCGCCTTTCCCCCTACCTCGGATTGGAGGGGCCGGTAGAAACAACAAGAAGCGCGGAGACCTGACCTACGTAACGTGAAAGCGGTGCCCCGGACTTGAGCCATGCTCTGACCTGTTTGGGGATAGAGTCGACAGCGCACACCTTTGGGGTTGGCGTCTCGACGTCTGGGGGAGAGATACTCGCTAACGAGAACGACAGCTACGTTCCCAGAGAGGGTGGAATACATCCGAGGGAGGCGGCGCAGCATCACTCAGCCGTGGCTGCCGGTGTTCTTTCCTCTGCGCTGCACGCATCGGGAATTGAGCCGCGTTCACTCGACGTCATTGCCTTCTCACAGGGACCCGGTCTAGGACCATGCCTTCGAACCGGGGCCACCGTTGCCAGGGTTCTCTCCCTGCTTCTGGAAAGACCGTTGGTGGGCGTAAACCATTCCGTGGCACACATCGAGATAGGGCGGTTGATTTGCAGCTGCCAAGATCCCCTTACTCTATACGTATCGGGCGGCAACACAATGATCACAGCCTTTGATGGTGGGAGGTACCGTATCTTCGGAGAGACACTCGACATCTCAGCCAACAATTGCCTTGACTCCTTTGCGATCGAAGCCGGCCTCGGCTTTCCAGTCGATGTCAGACTGCACCCCGTAGAGGAAAAAGCCCTAGGAGGAAAGACGTTGCTGGACATTCCCTACATAGTGAAGGGGATGGACGTCTCCTTCAGCGGCCTCCTCACAGCGGCTATCAGGCTTCTCTCCCAAGGCAAGGATCTGGAGGACATCTGCTTAACGCTGGTGGAGGTCGTCTACGGAATGTTGACTGAAGTGACAGAGAGAGCTTTGGCCCACACGGAGAGGAAAGAGGTCTTGCTGACTGGTGGAGGAGCAAGAAGCGAAAGGCTTCAGAGATCCCTCACACAGATATGTGAAACTCATGGCGCCAGTCTCCACGTGGTGCCTCCACAGTACGCAGGAGACAACGGCGCCATGATATCGTGGAACGGCCTGCTTCACCACCAGCAAGGTCACACTTTGCAAGTATCGGAGAGCGTCGTCAAGCCAAGGATGAGAGTTGAGGAGGTTGAGGCAACGTGGAGAGAGAGAAGCCCTCATCACTGATCATGGAGGAGGGGAAAGCTCGCCTCATCAAGATAGGAGCCGAGGCAGCTCTGTTCAAATTCGAATGGAACGGCTTCTCGATGGTGGCCAAGAAGAGGATCCCCAAGTCATATCGACACCCGGCCCTCGACTTCAAGATTCGGAGCGCCCGCACATCACATGAGGCCAAGCTCATGCATGCCGCCAAGACCCTCGGTGTTCCTTGTCCTTCTATCTTCTTGCTCGACAAGTCTGAAAGCACGCTGTACATGGAACACATCAACGGAAGACAACTCAAGGCCATCATTCCAGAGGCCTCGACTGATCTCCTCCACAACATAGGCGAGAAGGTGGGCAGGTACGTGGGGTCGATGCATGGAGGTGGAATAGTCCACGGGGACCTTACAACATCCAACATAATCGTGAACGATAAGGGTCAGACCTTCTTCGTCGACTTTGGACTAGGTGACTTCTCCACCGAGGTTGAAGAGAGATCCATAGATATTCACCTGATGCGGAGAGCCTTGGAGAGTTCTCACTACAGCGCCTCAGACTACTTCCTCAGTGGTTTTGAGAAGGGCTACACAGAGGTTGTTGGCAGGAGAATCTCATCGGAAGTATTCCAGAGAATGGAGGAGATCCTCAGCAGGGGAAGATACGTCAAGATCGGGAAGAGAAGGTCCTCAAGAACCCATCCTAAGGTACCACCTCGCAAACCTTCGGAAGGCCTTGGAGCGATGTGATATCTGGTTCTTGCGTGATCTAGAGAGCTCCGCGTAGGTCAAGCCTCCTTCCCCGTCAGGCTCGAAGATGGGATCGTATCCCCAGTGCGCCCCTCTCATTTTTGCCGCCACCCTTCCTGTGGTCTGAGCGAGAAAGGCATGAGCGTCGCCAGGACGCGGGGAGAACGCGACAGCAGACCTGAAGACGGCGGCTCTGTTCCTCTTGCATTTCATGAGTCTGAGTATTCCTTCGTTTCCTATCGTTCTGTAGACGAAGGAGGAGTAGGGTCCAGGAAACCCCCTCAAGGCCTCGATGAACAGACCCGTGTCCTCCACCAAGACCGGTGTTCTGTTGCCCTCCGCGATCTGGAGAGCAGCCGTGAAGGCTATCTCCTTCAAAGAGCTCGACTGAATCTCCATTTTCCGGGTCCTTGACCTGTGGACGGTGAGGCCGAAGCCTGCCAATATGGCCTTAACCTCCGCGAACTTGTTCCTGTTTCCGGTGGCAAAGTAGAGCCTGCACGGCTTAAGATCCGAGTCGCTCATTGTCCGCAAGGATCTGTCTGGTGCGCGCTGTTCCTAAATAGCTTTGCCGGTGATGCGGTGAACTTTCCTCGCCAGCTAAGATTTTTAAGAGACAGGAACGGTGAGGGGCTGACCGCCGGTGAAGACGAGTGGCTAGGATGCATTCTAGGAGGAGGGGGCGCTCCAGTTCAACAAGGCCTCTAAGCAAGAAGCCTCCACCTTGGTGCAAGGTGACGAGTGATGAAGTTCAGGCCCTCGTGGTGAAGTACGCAAAGGAGGGCAATCCTCCTGGATCAATAGGCACGATCCTTAGAGACCAACACGCGGTGCCCTTGGTTAAGCAGATTGCGGGAAAATCCATCACACAGATTCTAAGGGAGAACAACTTGGCCGGCGAGATCCCGGAGGACCTATCTAACCTCATCCAGAAAGCGGCAGGTATGAATCGACATCTCAGCCGCTTCAAGTCTGATAGGATGAACGTTCATCGCCTCCAGCTCGTGGAATCGAAGATCCACCGTCTTTCTAAGTATTACAAGCAGAAAGGTGTTCTGCCTCAAGGGTGGAAGCCAAGCTACAGGGGAGCAGCATAACCGGCATGGAGAAACGCTACGAGGATCTTCTCGAGGACGCGGCTGCAGCTGCGGAAAGGATAGCGAGCCTAGTTCAAGAAGACAAGATGATGATAGTCGTCTCGCATAACGACGCTGACGGCCTCTCAGCTGCAGGCATAATGGCTTCGGCTCTGTATCGAGAGGGAGCGAGGTTCATTGCCCGCGCGGTCCACCGCATCGAGCCTCTGCTTGAGGACATAGACAAGGGATTCACTGATGGAGACTGTCTGCTCCTGTTGGACTCAGGCAGCGGCTACATCGACGAGCTGTCTCAGAAGCTGCATGGAAGAGAAGCGATCATCCTTGACCATCACCGACCCAGCCAAGCCGAGACGCCAACCGGGTGGACACACGTCAACCCGCACTTGAGAGGAATAGACGGGGTAACCGAGCTAAGCGGCTCAGGAGTAGCCTACCTCGTGGCCAAGCATCTGGCCGAGGAGAATGTCTCATCCTCACCCGTCGCCGTCGTCGGCGCGTTGGGAGACACGCAGGACAAGGATGGAAAGAGAAGCCTACGCGGGCTCAACGCCGAGATTGTGGATGAGGCTGTCCAGAAAGGCCTCCTCACCGCCACCGAAGATCTTCTTCTCTTCGGAAGGACGTTCAAGCCTCTTCATGTAGCCCTGGCGACGACGACCACGCCCTACATCCCCGGCTTATCTGGCAGAGAAGAGAACTGCGTCAGCTTCATCACCTCACTCGGCCTCAGGATAAAGGATCAGAACCGCTGGAAGGTTCTGGCGGACCTAACACCCGAGGAAAAGAAGACGTTGTACAACGGGTTGGTTTCGTACCTGGCCTCTCAGCGGGCCTCTCCGAGCGTCGCCACCGAACTGATCGGAAGCGTATACGAGCTGACCAGGGAGGAATCTTGGACGTCCCTCAGAGATGCTCGAGAGTTCTCCTCTCTCCTCAACGCGTGCGGAAAGAGCGACGCCGCATGGCAGGGAATATCCATAGCCATGGGGGTCAGAGGCGAGGTCTTGGAGTTGGTGCACAAAACCCTTGAAGACTACCGGGTCCAACTAGCCAAGCACATGGACTACGTTCTCAAGCCGGGTGTAATTGAGGAAGCTTACAACATAGCCATCCTCAGGGGAGGCGAAGCCGTAGACGAGAAGCGGATCAGCTCGGTCGCGACGATAATGTCTTCCTCGAACCTAATACCGCCGGACAAGCCGCTCATTGCAGTAGCCCACGCCGGAGAGATCGCCAAGATCTCGGCTCGGTGCAGGAGGGAGCTGGTTACCAAGGGCTTGGATCTTGGCGAAATCCTATCCGAGACAGCAAGCAAGTTTGGGGGAAGGGGAGGTGGACACAACGTGGCCGCGGGAGCCGAGATCCCCTCCCACAGACTCACTCTCTTCCTCATGGAACTGGACAAGAGGGTTGGGGAGATCCTCAGGGAGCATAGGGGTATGCGCAGTGAAGAGCAGCCTTAAGATGAAGGCTCGGTTCAGCGACCTCCGCGAAGCGGAGATCGTTCTACGCGCCCTTTCTCCCGACAACAAGCCTCTACCAGCAGGGTTGGAGCTTAAAGCCTACAGGGACGGATCCTCAATTCATGTATCAATTCAATCCAAAAGGCCGCTTCTCTCCCTGATCTACACGGCTGACGACATACTCTCCAAGATGGTTCTGGCCAAGAAAACCCTAAATGCGACGACAGGTGCGCCCCTGGGGAAACGGGAAGAACGGGATCTGTAGTTGTCCAAGAAATCTCGGGATCACGGAGGGCTGGTAACCATATTCTCACCCCCGTACTTCGGGGGAAGGGAGATAGGGCAGACATTCTCCAGCGGCAGTGCCGAGATACCAGGAAGGATAGTGCAGACAAGTCTCTACACCATAACCGACGACTTCTCGAAACAGTATCTCCTGATGCGCTTCAAGGTCACACGGGTTACCGATGGCTCCGCTGAGACAATGTTCTACGGACATGAGTACGGACGAGAATACCTGAGAAGCCTAGTCAGGAGAGGGAGCACACGCGTCGACGGCGTGTTCAGGGTTACGACTAAGGACGGCTACGGACTGAGGGTGACGGCAACCGCCTTCACAGTGGGCCGAACGCGATCGATCAAGAAGAAGGCGATAAGAAAGGTAATGTCCGATGTGGTTCAGAGGGCTGCCGCTCGGCTAACACTGGATCAGTTTGCGCAGGAGCTCGTGTTGGGCAAGACCGCGTCTGAGATCTACAACGAGGCGAGGAAGATAGCCTTGATCCGGCACGTCGGAAGTACAAAGTCCAAGGTTATCTCATTGCCAGAGGAGCCCGGTGAGCAGGCTTCTCCCGCGGAGGAAACAGATGAGACGCCACCCAGCGAGGGACAAAAGAAAGGCTAGAAGCCTCGTCGCTAAAGAGGCAGCCGCCCTGCTTTACAGCGGTCAAGCGGCTGAGTACATAGATGCCAAACAAACGGCGGCACGCTCCCTGGGCATCAATCTGCTTCCAAGCAACGCCGAGGTCGCCCTGGAGGTACGAAGGCATGCCCTGGAGGTCGAGGGCGATCGCTACGGGGAAAGAATCGTTGAAATGCGCAGAGACGCCCTGGCCGTCATGACCAAGCTGCGTAACTTCAGTCCACGCCTGATGGGAAGCACGTGGAGAGGAATCGTCACACCTTGGAGCGACATCGACATTCATGTATTCAGTGACAGCCCGCAATCCGTTTTTGAGCCGGTGAGAGGCGAGCCGCGCCAAAGCGTCGAGCTGGAGCCGACAAGTGAACTCAAGGCATTAGAGGCGGGCGCTACACACAGAATCCATGCATCTTCCCCCCACGGCTTCCCACTCGAGATAACTGTGAAGACAGAGAGGAGCGAACGAAATGTCGGATTCTGTGAGATATTCGGGGACAGAAACAGCGGTCTCACACTAAGCGGTCTTCGTAGGCTTTTAAGTGAGCAACCCACCAAGGTTCTCATTCCTCGGAGCCGAGCCCGCATTGAGTAGAACAGTTCGGACAGGCGACGAAGAGAGAGAGATGAGGAGAAGGTTTCCACACCTCCATCGGGAGTTGATAGCCAAGAGACACTCAATCGCTATCAACTCATGTCGAACTTCGATCAAACGCGACGAGGAGCAAGTTTGCCTAGGTGAACGGGATTCTTTCCCGGACGCCGTTGACTACATGAGGAGGTGCAGCAACAGCGAGGAGGCGGAGGAGGTGATAACCTTCCTCGAGAACAGGATGGAGATCTCCAATGACTACGCTGAATCCCTTCGGCGACAGATACGAGAACGCGGTCTTGCAAGCTTCGGGTCCAGGAAGCAATGGGGATACTACTCTGGGCAAAAAAGAGGTTAGCCTCTCCTTCCAGCCGAGACTATCGAAATGACGTCGCCCCACTTCAGTTCGTAGTCGTCGCCTAGCCTGATCTTCCTTCGAGCATCAACCCCGTACAAAAAACCCTTGCCCAGATCACTGTGGATCTTGAATGCCAGGTCTTTGGAGGTGTTTCCCGGCGGCATGAGATAGACGTCAGGAAGCACGTTGCCGTCATGATCGGTCAGCCTCTCAGCGTCCTCGACGGGAAAGACAGGTATGTATCGCAGCACGTCCAAGTACGCTGTGTTTGTCAGTTGCTGAACCCCTGTTGAACCCCATTTCGCGAGGATCTTCTCGTCTATCATGTCCAGCGCCCTCCTCTGCTCTGCAGAAAGGCTGGCACCCCTCACCAAGGTGAAGCCGCCGTCGCCCGGGACGTAGTCTATCAATCCCTTGCTGGCGGCGAGACGCAGAATCCTTTCAGCCTCCGCGCTGCAGGGAACCACCGGATAACCTAGCTTTCTTAACTCCTCCAGATTGTTCTCGGCCTCAGGTATGTCGATCTTGTTCGCTGCTATCACGAATGGCTTCGTTATTCGCCTGAGTTCCTGTGCGAACCTCAACAGGTCATCCTCCTTCCAAAGAGAAGGCGCCTTTGTGCCTACATCCAGTTCGCTCCAAGCCTTCTCGATTTCCGCGCGTTTCACCTTGAGGCCTGAAAGTCGAGCTTCCAACTCCTGCATAAAGTCCGACCGACCTACCCCTGCGCTCTTCGATATTTTCTGCCAGTCTCTCGCCAGGATTCCCGCCATCCAGTGAGAGTACTCCTCCTCAACCATCTTCACGTCGTCCACTGGATCAAAGCTGCCAGGAGAGGCCGGGCTTCCATCAGGATCGGTGGCGCCCGCCGCGTCACACACTACGATAAGCGCGTCCGCCTGCCTTATCTCGTCCAAGAACTGGAAACCTAAACCCCTCCCTCTGTGCGCATCCGATATAAGCCCGGGACAATCAATGATCTCAACGGGAACAAGTCTGACACCTCTGGAGCATAAGGAGTTCTTTGGGTCGTCTGTCACCCCTAGCTCCCTACAGGCACATGGAACACGGAGATGTGTCACACCCCGGTTTGCCTTCACAGTGGTGAAGGGGAAGTTGGCGATTTCAACCGGAATCAGAGTCATCGCTGAGAACAGTGTACTCTTCCCCACGTTCGCCTTCCCCACGAGGCCCACTAGCTCCAAGACTGAGCCCTTTCCTTTCTGCCGCAGCTTACGGCTACGATATAACGTCTTCCAAGCCAGGCCATCGAAGCTACGGTTCCTGACGTTCATCACCTGGCTGTGATCGCCAAATCGATCGATCCAGTTGAACCAAGTGATGGGCGTCAGCCGCCACGCCAGACAGGGGTTCCCTACTTTTCTTGAGGCCCACGCCTTTTCTCCAGCCGATCGATGGATCGATCGACGCACACGATCCGTCCAAGCACACGGGAGGCCCCTTTCACTGGGCCTGGACCGAGCAAATCCTAAAGACTTTGCCCGTTCCCCTTATTTTCTCGTTTCCTTCACTGTTGAACGATCAACCATCAAGACCTCAAACCACATGTTTCTCCCATCCTCGCCCACCCAGTAGGCACCCAAGGGAGCTAGGTTTGGAAAGCGGCGTAATGCTCTCCCCATGGCTTCCCGCTTCGTGGAGACGTTGACCTTGTGCTTGACGACACCGAGTGCCTTCTGCCTTCTTCCAGACCTTGGTCTAGGCTTGCTAAAACCTCCCCTTCTCACCCTGACTCTGGCGACGACGTATCCCTGCTTCGAACGATAACCCAGAGCCCTCGCCCGATCCAGCCTCAGGGGTCTGGGGACCCTGACGATGGCACCCTGTCTCCTCCACTCCATGAGCCTTTCCTTCTTTAGGTTCTCCACATGGTCGCGTCCGCTACGCCACTGCTTCCTTAGACCGGCGTACAATCGAGCAGCACCTCCATCGGATCACACGAAAACTATATTCCAGCTCTATTTTTGGGTTTAGGCCTCAGGTAGCAGTGTTGCGTATAAGGGAGCTTCGCCTGCGGGTCATCTGCCACGCCACCGAGGATGAGGAGAAAGTCAGGCATGCCGTGGGGAACGTTCTCTCACCAGGGCTGGCAGATTCATTCAACATTTCCCGTCAATCCTTGTCTGGACACTACGGCGACCCCCTGATCCTGTATCGATTCGAATCAAAGTCGGGGACTCAAGCCACCAAAGCCGTTCAGGCAGTACTCGGAGCAATGACGCCGCAGGACAAGGCCGCCGCGCTTGAGTCCTGGAAATCCGGCATAGGCTCAAAGGTATGGAGGAAAGACCGGATCTACCTCAGGTTCGACAAGCAGATGGCCTATGGGAGAATCCTCAAGGACGGGGAGTTTGACTCTATAAGGATCGAAGTGAGGCTCAGCGGGGTGAACAAGGGGGACATCGAAGACCTTCTCTTGGAGGGTGGAAGCCACGCCTAGATCCGTGTTCATTGATCTCTCGATCAAACCAGGAGAAAAGAGCGTCATCCCAGACATGTGTCGCAACGCTCTGAGACTGGGTTTCCGCGCCGTAGGCTTGACCCTGGATCAGTCGGCCAGGCCTCAAGAGATACAGGCGGTGAAAAGAATGGCGGCTGACCTCAAGCCACGGCTCGAACTCTTCACGAGGACGGAGATAGCCCCTCCCAATAGGCGGATTCTTCTGAAGATGCTGCGCGAGCTCAGAAACAACTTTGAGATGATTTCGGTGAGATGCGTCTCAAACGAGGCGGCGCTGGTCGCCGCAAGAGACAGGAGGGTGGACACCGTTCTCTTTCCTTGCGACGGAAATCTCAGGATGAGCGCAGGGGTGGCTTCAACCTGTAGGAACCTCCTAGAGGTTGAGCTCCAACCCTTGATCATGGGCCAAGGTGAGCGACGGCGGACATGCTTTCTGCGCCTCCGAAGAGATGTCAGGAGGGCACTGAACGCGGGGATACCTGTGGTGGCGTCGAGCGGCGCCCGGGATCTCCTCCAGCAGAGGAGCCCCATGGCATTATCTAGCATTCTGACTGCACTCGGTCTGGGCAGGAGCGAATCAATTAAGGCCATAGGATCTCCAACCTTTTCTAGCCTGAGGCAAACCGGCGGAAGCTCTTCCAACACCAGCTGGAGGTCGGTACGGTTGTCACCAAGAAAACCAGAGGGAAGACCTAGGGATAGGCTCAGAAGAAGGTACGTGAGAGCCATCGTTCAGTGCCGGGGCTCTCCGCCGACCAAGGAAGAGCTCGTTGAGGTAATTATAGCATCAATTTGCGAGGCCTTCGGCCTGAGAGGGCTTGCGGAAGTCTCCCCTACAGTAGTTTTCTACGATCGGGGAAACGGGGTTATCGTAGTTAGGTGCACGCATTCAGGTGTTGACGAATTGTGTGCTGCGCTGGCTCTGATAAACTGTGTCAAGAGCAGCACAGTGTCCGTGAACCCGGAGACCGTCTCAGGCCTAATGAGGAGCTTGAGAAACCGGGCCCTAGGCTAGGCGCCCGTTGGCTGGAAGACGGTTCAAAACTTAATAACGGATGAAGAAACCGTAGGAAAAGCATAGGAGGAACGGAAAAATGTGTGCTCTCGGTATTGCCGGGGCGTATGACCGGGCCATCTTGCTGCTTAGCATGGACTAGCAGCATGGTAAACCGTATTCTCGCCTCAGGGACGTCTTTACCAAGTTGAGTATGCTCTGGAAACCGTCCGGGCAGGATCCACTGTGTTGGGTCTGCGGTGCGAAGAGGGTGTGGTCTTGGCTAATGAGGTTGTTTACCACACGAAGCTTCAGAACCCGGCCTTCTCTTGGAAGCTATTCCAGATCGATGATCACATCGGAACAGCTTCCTCGGGCCTGAACTCGGACTCAAGGATCCTCGTCGATAACGCCAGAATCTACGCCCAGGTCGTCAGACTGTCCTACGACGAAGTGGCAGGCGTGGAGATGGTCGCCAAACGGGTCGGCGACATCATGCAGATGTACACCCAGCATGCCGGCGTGAGACCTTTCGGAGCCGCCCTTCTCATAGGAGGAGTGGACAAGACGGGTGGCCGAATCTACCTAGCCGATCCCAGCGGAATGTACTGGGAGTACAACGCTTGGGCGATAGGCAAGGGAGCAGAGAAGGCGAAGGAATACTTGGAGAAGAACTACCGAGAGGACATGAACCTTGAAGAAGCAATTGGGCTCTCTGTCTCTGGCCTTGTGCACTCGGTTGATAAGATGACGGAGGGCTGGACGGTAAACGTGGCGACCGTCCCCATCAAGACAAAGAGGTTCTCAATGCTGTCTGATGAGGAAACGCAGAGGCACCTAGACAAAGCCCTGGAAGAAAAGAATAAAGAGCCCGGAGGCAAGTAGAGAACGGGTTAGAAGGCTCGACCCAAGATGCATAAAGATGGCTTCACGATAGCTAGACTGACGAAGGGCGGCGAGAGATACGAGATACTGGTTGATCCAGACAGCGCGCTGAAGCTGAAGATGGGGGAAAACATCTCCGTCAGGAAGGTTCTCCTCTACGACACGATATACAGAGACTCGAAGAAGGGGACCAGAGCGTCTGAAGAACAGCTCCGAAAGAACTTCAGAACGACCGACCCGCTGGAGATCGCTTCGATCATACTGAAGCAAGGAGAGATCCAAGTAACTTCAGAACAGAGACGCAGTCTGATAGCAGACAAGCGCAGACAGATAGTTGACTTCATCTCCAAGAACAGCATAGATCCCCGAACCAACGCACCCCATCCGCCCACAAGGATCGAGAATGCGTTGGAGGAGATAGACATCTCAATCGACCCCTTCATCGACGCAAAGGAACAGGCAAAATCGATAATCGAAAAACTGCGTTCCGTTCTGCCTTTGAAGATTGGCGTAACGAGTCTGGCGATAAGAATGCCTGCAAATTTTGTGGGCAAGGGATATGGCTTGATAAAGAGCTACGGCAACTTAACCCGCGAGGAGTGGCAGAAGGATGGTTCTTGGGTTTGCGTTGCTGAGGCTCCAACGGGCGCCCATCTTGAGCTTATGGACAAGCTTAACAGGCTTTGCGCGGGAAGAGTTGAGATAAGGCTCGTAGAATAGAAGGAGGATTGAAGGGATTTGACGATATACTTCAGGGAGAAGGAAATCGTAACTCCAGGTCAGCTGCTCTCCGACGAGGGGCAGAAACCAGGAGAAGGCACCTACGCCGAGGGAAAGAACGTCTTCGCAGCTCAAACGGGTCTAGCGGTTCCCGGAAAAACCATCATCTCGGTCGTACCCATCAGGGGGCCCTACGTCCCCAAGCCGGGCGACGACATAGTGGGCGTCGTGGTTGACACAAGGTTAGGCGCTGTCGAGGTTGACATAGGGCATCAAAACACAGCCACTATGAGGTTCTCCCCGAGGCTCCGTCGCGCCCCTGCAGACACAAAGCTAGGGGACGTGGTGACCGGCAAGATCTCCTACAGGGGCCTCAAAGGTCTTTTCCTGGATGAGAGGGAAGGGATCACCAAGATCAGGAAGGGCCTGCTGGTGACGCTGACTCCGACGAAGATCCCGCGTCTGATCGGCAGGAAGGGATCCATGATCAGCGTTATAAAGAGGGAGACGGGATGCCAGCTACACGTGGGGAGGAACGGGCTAATAGTGGTGAGTGGAGGATCTCCGACCAAGGAACTAGCCGCGGTCTCGGCGATCCGTCTCATAGAAGAAGGAGCGCACACATCTGGACTAACGGACAGGGTGACTGAATACCTTAAGAAGGCCTAGGCAAGGAGTGATATGTGAACATGAAAGAACTGGTCTTGATCAAGCCCGACGGAACGCGGCTTGACGGAAGAAAGCCTGACGAACTGAGACCAATCAAGATGGAGGTAGGGGTTCTCGAGAAGAGCGACGGCTCCGCCTACCTAGAGCACGGGGGAACCAGAGTGTTCGCCGCCGTCTTCGGCCCCAAGGAGATGCATCCAAAGCATCTGGCGCTACCGAGCCGAGCGGTTCTCAGGTTGCGGTATCACATGGCCTCATTCTCAGTTGAGGACAGAAAAAAACTGGGGATGACTCGCAGAGAGATAGAGCTGTCCAAGGTCGTAAGACAGGCCCTGGAGTCGGTGATCTTCCTAGAGGAGTTTCCACGAAGCAGCATCGACGTCTTCGCCGAGATCTTTCAAGCCGACGGAGGAACCAGGTGTGCGGCGATAACAGCTTCCTCCCTCGCATTGGCCGACGCCGGGATCCCGATGCTGGACCTACTCCCCGCTGTAGCGGCTGGGAAGATAGGGGGAAAGGTCGTCCTAGATCTTTCAGAGGTCGAAGACAAGTACGGTGAAGCCGACATGCCCGTCGCAATCTCCCCACGACTCAACGCGGCGCTGCTCTTCCAGCTGAACGGAAGACTAAGCCTCGAAGAGTCCGACGAAGCCTGGGAACTAGCTAGACAAGGCTGCTCCAAGATCTACGAGATGCAGCGGAACGCGTTGAAGAACAGATACGAAACGTACAAGCCCGAGGAGGAGACCTAGGTGACAGCCTACTTCTCCGGTAAGGAACCGAGTTTTTCGGTTAGGCTGCTACATGACAGGGTGTACGAGCTCCTGGCCGAAGACAAGCGGCTGGATGGGAGAACACCCAAGGACATAAGGAAGATAGACATTAAGACCAACGTCATCGAGAAAGCCGAAGGATCGGCCATGGTCTCCATGGGAGGGACGAGAGTCATAGCAGGTGTAAAGAGCGACATAGGGCAACCATTCTCCGACAGGCCCAACGAGGGAGTTTTCTCGGTGAACGCCGAACTCCTACCGCTCGCGTCCAAGAGCTTCGAGTCCGGCCCCCCCAGCCAGGAGGGGGTAGAGCTAGCCCGAATCGTAGACCGCTCGATTCGGGAATCCCGCGCAATGAACCTCGAGAAGCTCTGCCTCATACCAGGGCAGAAGGCCTACATAATCTTCGTCGATTTCTACGTTCTCGACTACGACGGAAACTACTTCGACCCATCGGTCATGGCTGCCGTGGCCGCTCTATCTGGCGCCAAGCTTCCCAAGTACGAGGTCGTCAACGGCCAACTGGAAAAGAAGGAGGAAACGTTCCCTATCTCCTTGAGAACAATCCCGGTATCGGTCACCATAGGTCTAATCAAAGACAAGATGCTGGTGGACCCATCGCTCGCCGAGCAGTCATCTCTGGACACCTCTCTTGTGGCTACGTTCGACAGCGAAGGCAACATATGCTCCGTTCAGAAGAACAGCTCAGGATACATACCTCTGGACCTAATGAAGAACATCCTTACCGTGGCCAAGGAGAGAACAGATTTCATCCGCAGCAGGTTCACAGAGCTGGTTAAGGTTGGGTAAGAGAAGAACACGCAAGACAGGGCTCGTAGCCAGGTACGGCCCCAGGTATGGAGCGACCGTTCGGAAAAAAGCACTTGGAATAGAAAAACGATACAAAGCAACCTACACCTGCCAACGATGTGGCCGTCGAGCAGTGAGAAGGAAAAACATCGGTGTCTGGCAATGCTCAAAGTGTGGATACACCTTCGCCGGAGCAGCCTACTCACCGTCGATCTCGGTGAGGGGCAGGTGAGTAAGGGAAGGATAGAAGCGAGCGCAGAGCTCTTGGTTGAAACGGATGCCGGAACCGCCAAGACTCTAGAGGGGGCCCTGAAACCGGAGGCTTCTTCACCTCTATCCAGCCGAACAAGGACCGAGATAGGATCCGGTCCACACGGCATCATGCTTAGAATAGAAGCCTCCGATCTAAACGCTCTTAGGGCAGCCCTGAACTCCTACGTCAGGTGGATGGAAACGGCGCTGAAAACAATGTCCGTGGTGAGGGAACGGTGAGCAGCAAGACAACCGTACCCCCGGCTGTTCAGCAGAGAATCGCCCGGTTTCAGCAGCTTCAGCAGACATTAAATGTGCTCTTGGGGGAGAGGCAGAGACTCGACGCCGAGCTTGCTGAGATCAACAACGCGCTGGGGGAGCTGGAAAAGGTAGGGGAAGACGCCAAGGTTTTCAAGAGCGTGGGTCCAGTCTTGGTCGAGGCCAAGGGAGAGAACATCAAGAACGAGCTGACTGAGAGAAAGGAGCTCAACGAAACGCGACTGAAGATACTGCAGAAACAGGAGAGTCGTACGAGGGCTCAGCTCGATTCTCTCCAGAAGGAGCTTCAGAGGGTTCTGTCAGAGCCAGGTTCAAAGACGGAATAGTCTGGGCTATGCTTCAGCCACTGATCGATCTTCTCAAGTCCTTGCGGGACGAGAAGGTCTCATTGGTGACGCATGCGGGAGGCGACCCAGACTCTGTGGGCGCATCGGTCGCCCT
>JBGVSY010000126.1:0-2743 GCA_041862235.1 Nitrososphaeria archaeon
CGAGTGCTCCCCTCAGGGTCTTCACCCACCGTCTGACAACCTTGGCGGCGATGACAAGAGGGACTTGGATACAAAGGAGTATTGCAAGGGGAAGCAGCTGCATGTAGAGGGTTGCTGCCGCCAGCAACGAAATCGACAAGATGAACTTCACCCTGGGATCAAGTCTGTGAACAAAGGTGTCGCCCGCCCTGAATTGGAGCCCCTCAAAGATGCTGCTCATACAGTTAGCCCCTCCTCGCGATGCTTGATATTAGACGCACAGCTTCCCCCACGTCCAGCACGTTGCGTGGAAGGCGTGGATCCCCCAGTCGGTGCATCAGCTGGGTGATCTGTGGGGGGATGACCGAGCATTTCTGCAGGGTCTCCGTGTCGGACAGAACCCTGTCGGCTTTCCCATCGTCCACAATTCTTCCTCTGCTGATGAGCACCACCCTTGGCATACATTCAGCCACGAACTCCACGTCATGGCTGGCGATGATCACCGTCCTCCCCTGGGCGTTAAGCTGAAGGATCAGCTGCATCAGCTTCTCCTTCTGGAGGTAGTCCTGGCCTATCGTTGGCTCGTCGAGGATTAGAACGTCAGGGCTCCACGACAGCACAGAAGCAAGTGCCAGCCTTTTCTTTTCTCCTCCGCTGAGCAGGAAGGGTGACTGCGAGACGTAGTCGTCCAGCGCCATGAATCTGACTGCCCACTGCACTCTCTTCTCAACGGTAGCCTCGTCGAAGCCGAAGTTCTTGAGGGCAAACCCGATCTCGTCCTTGACGGTCTCTGCGAAGAACTGGTCGTCAGGGTTCTGGAAGACGAAACCCACCTTACGCGAGAGGGCTGCCACCGTGGTTTTCCTGGTGTCCATACTGTCTACGATAACCCTTCCTTCTTTGGGCTTCAGGAGACCGTTGATATGCTTGGCTAGAGTAGTTTTCCCTGCTCCGTTCTCTCCCATGAGTGCCACGAATTCTCCGGGCTGAATCTTGATGGAGACGCGGGATAGAGCTTCAACACCGTTTGGGTAGACGTAAGTGACGTCCTCTACGCTGATCACACTAGCACACCTTTGATTTTCTTGGAGGCCTCCTCAACCGTGAGTGGAAGCTGGTTGAAAATGCGCAAATCCTTGTTTAGCGTCTTCGCGAGCTTGACTATCTTCGGTATGCCAACCCCGAACACCTCTGTCTCGTCTTGGGCTAGGACCTCTGCGGGAGGACCGTCGTCAACTATCCTGCCGCTCTCCATCACAACTATCCTGGTTGCGTATCTCGCCGCCAGGTCTAGTCTGTGCTCAACAAGTACCACAGCCATACCTGTCGTGTCCTGAATCTCGGAGATCGATCGTATGAGGTTCTGTGCAGAGAGCGGATCCAGGAACGAGGTGGGTTCGTCGAAGATCATCAAACTGGGTTCCATTGCAAGAACCGAGGCTATCGCAACTCTCTGCTGCTGTCCACCAGAGAGCTCAAAGGGCGACTTGTTTCTCAGCGACTCTATGCCGACGGTCCGGAGCGCGAAGTCAACGCGTCCGCGTATCTCATCCCTAGGGTAGCCGAGGTTCTCAAGCGCAAAGGCGACGTCGTTTTCCACTGAGAGCGCGAAGAGCTGGTTCTCGGGGTTCTGGAAGACGAAGCCCACGTCTTGCGAGAGGATGAACGTTGGTGTCGTCGCAGTGTCTTTGCCCATCACTAGGACCCTGCCCTTCATCTCGCCTGTGTGGAAATGGGGGATCAAGCCGTTGAGGCAGCGGCACAAAGTCGACTTGCCGCAGCCGCTCGGCCCCACCAACAGAATGAACTCGCCAGATTCGACTCGAATGTTAATGTCCCTTATCGCCGGCTGCTCTGTCCCGCTGTAGGTGAAGGAAAGCCCGCTGACGTCCACGATAGCCATGGCTGCCACTTTTCTGATCCGAGCAGGTCACCGAGAGGCGCAGTATGTTAAGAGCCTTTCCGCCTTACTCTACATAGAAAACGGAGGAAATCGTCGATGCCGCGTTTCATCCAAAGGAGAATCAGGTCTCGACGAACCGAGGCAGCCTGCAGGTCAGGAGGGATGCGCTTTCGACCGATCCACTGATTCCGTTGCTATCTGAACCGCGTTTTTCAGAACATCTTCCAGTTGGCCTCTGCACACGACTCCGGCGGCGTTGACATGACCTCCCCCCGCTCCCGAGAATCTTTCTCCCAACACCGCGGCGATGTCCCTTGCCAGGTTGACCTTTGTGTCTCGATGGAAGCTAGACGTGGATCTGAGGGCAACCGTTACAGCTCCCTTGGATTCTCCTCCAACTATGGAAATGTCTGCGCCGAGGCTTAGAAGCGCCCTGGCCGCTGACGATTGGAACGAACCGACGTGAGAGACAGCCGCTATCTTTCCGTTGAGGTCGAGTATTCGGGCTCTCTGAGCGGCCCTGAGGCGAGCGATCTTCTCCGATCGGTCCATCGAGACCTGTAGGTTCTCAATCACTCTGGCGGGGCTTACCCCGAGAGCTGCGAGGTCAGCCATCTTCCTCAAGGTTTCTGTGGACGCCAGCGCCAAGCGGGCGCTGTCGAAGTACATGCCTCCGAAGATGGCTTCGGCGTCCCTTTTTGAGATCGGATAGAAGGCAAGCTGGTATAGGTCGTAGACGATCTCGCATGTTGAAGATGTCTCCTCATCTATGAACTTCTTGGCATTGGCGGGGTACGTCTCCAGAGGGACATGGTGGTCCAGTACGACTACCGATCTGTTCCCTTGGGCAATCTCTGCAGC
>JBGVSY010000127.1:0-10158 GCA_041862235.1 Nitrososphaeria archaeon
TGGCATCGGAGCTGAGAAGAAGAGGCACCGCAACGATCACCATGAGCGTCACATCAACCTGTCCCTACTGTCGTTTTGGGCCGATTCACTCATTCGAGTTCTTGAAGATATGTCCCATTTGCGGAGGGATCTCTTTGAAAGAGGCGAGGTTCTGCCGGGATTGCGGAGCGGCGACAAATGGGGCGCGAAGTCAGAAACCGCGACCGATGGATCGACTAACATACGGCTCTCAGTAGAGAGACCGATTCGATTGGATCGATCGAGTTCTCTGCACTAGGCTTAATTCCCGCATCCAAGGCACTCCCGGCTGAACCGCAAGTGATCGATGCCCACACAGTGGAGAAGGAGATCGAGAGGGTGAGAGAAGAACTCGACATGCCCACGCTGACACCGCCGAGAATAGTCGATGTTCTTCTAGACCGGGAGGGAAGCCTCCTCCACGTCATAGCGGAAGACAGGCCTGACAAGGCTGCGGCGTTGGGCATGGGAGGCATTGTCTTACACAGGGTAGCCTCTTCCCTAGGGTTCAGGAAAGCCTTCGTCACCTCCAGGCAAGAGATCGAGGTGAAGCGATCCAGAATCGTTTCCTCGCTCAGGGCTCTGCGAGAGCTCGGAAGAACCCCGGCTCCTCGGGTGAAGAGAGTCATTGAATCCCGGCTGATCCCCCTGCTAGAGAACGAACTGAAGTATCCGCACAATGAGATGCTGGAAATGGATCCCCTTGACGAAGCGGATGTGGTCGTAGCCTTTTCAGGTGGCGTTGACAGTACAGCCATGCTTGTGGCTGCGACCAAGGTGGGGTTGAAACCCACCGCAGTCTCTGTTTCTCCCGGAAGCTGGATGATACCGCCTGAGACGGTCAAGGTCATGGAAAGAGTTACCTCAAGGCTGGGCGTGAAGAATGTCTTCCTCGAGGGTCACGGATACGAGGCGGTCCTAGGGCTGACGTCCAAAGGCTTGGTTCACCCCTGTGGCCGATGCCATTGCTTGACGGAAAGAGTCATCTCCTCCTGGGCTCTTCACAACGGATTCAGTGTCGTCTGCTTCGGAGATCTTCTTCCCACAGGTAGCCACGCCGTATACTCATCCGGTGGTATTCTCAGATTCAACCTAGCCGCCCTGGCCATGAGCAAGAGAGAAACAAATGAAATAGCGAAGATGCATGGGCATCCAGGCGCACACTTTTACTTTGGATGTCCCCTTCTCCGTTCCGCTCAGCGAAAGCACCGTCACCTACAGTATCTCTCGATCTACAGGGTTCTCCGAGAGTGTCACTCAGGAATCCTGGAGCCAGCTCAAGCCCTCAGATACATCAAATCAATAATTGGCTAGACCACGTCTAGGTTGACCGATCGATCCCCTCGATGGGCAAGAAATATCTTGTTCTATGTCTAGGCAGCGACGAGACCAGGATGAGGAAGTCGGATGAACTAGCAGTCGCGATAGAAGCAGCGAAGAAGGCTGGCAAGACGCTGCTGACCGCCTATGGAGAACCAATTGTTCGATACAAAGCCAATGGAAGCCTAGTAACCGATGCCGACACCCGAACAGAGGCTATGATAAAGAGAGCCCTCCAAGGGTCTTTTCCAAGGTACTCTTTCATGGGTGAAGAGTCCGGGTTTGAGGATAGGGGATCCGACTTCGTCTGGTTGGTCGATCCGCTCGACGGCACCACAAACTTTGTTGTGAAGAACCCTTTCTTCGCCGTCTCTATAGGCCTAGCCTACAGGAAACAAGTCATCATGGGGGTCGTCCACTATCCGTTCCAAGATGAAACTTTCTGCGCCAAACGCGGTGAAGGAGCATATCTCAACGAAAAGCCAATCAAGGTCTCCCGACGCTCCAACCCGGAGACCTCGGTGATAACCTTCTGTCACGGGAGAGACAGAGATTCTGTAGCACAGATCATAGAAATCTTCGGACGGCTCAAGGCGATGAACAACAGGGTACGGCAGGTAGGCGCCGCTTCGCTGGAGCTCTGCTACGTGGCCTCTGGAAGAACCGACTGCTTCCTCATGCCTGGGGTGAATGCGTGGGACGTCGGTGCTGGTGCCGTGATAGTTCGAGAAGCCGGAGGAAAAGTTACTGACCTCCAGAACAGACCGTTCAACACGAAATCCAATAGTGTCTTGGCTGCTAACCAATATCTCCACAAGAAGATGCTGGCCCTGCTCGGGTAACCTAGGTGTTCGATCTATCCCCCGCAAGAAACTCTCCGCAGCGTCAGCGCCAGAGGGGACTCAGGAAATTTTGAGCCGAAGCGATAAATGAGTGGCTCCGGCAAACCGATGTGTGAGCAGCACCCCCGCACATCGTCCTCCCCTCATCGACAAGCTGCGGCCGAAGGCCAAGAGTCTACTTCTGCTAACCGCCCTCACCTTCGCTCTCGTAGCGGTTATCAGGACCACACCTACGGTCGAAGCACTGGATTCTGAGGAGCAGGCTTTCCTTCAACTGATAAACACATACAGACAACAAATTGGACTGCAGCCCCTCAACCTATCGCCCACTCTCACGCCAGCCGCCGAACTCCACAGCGAGGACATGGCTGATAACAACTACTTCTCTCACACCAGTTTGGATGGCCGTAGTTTTGTCGACCGAGTAAGAGACGCTGGCTACATATTTGACACCTGGCTCGGAGAGAATATCGCTGCGGGATACATGACCGCGCAGGAGGTCTTCAACGGATGGAAAAGCTCGCCCAGCCACAACGCAAACATGCTTAGGCCTCAATTCAAGGTCATCGGAATAGGGCGAGCCTACAACGTCTCATCCGATTATGGATGGTACTGGACGACGGACTTCGGAGGATACGATGACTCCGTAGGGGACGATACGACTACGACGATCTTCGCCGCCACGACGACGTCGGTCTTGGCCACCCAGACCACGATAGCGACCACGACTGTGACTACGACGAGCATTTCCACTCTTACTCAGACCTCAACTCGCACTGTGACAACAGCCGCATCAACATCAACAGTAAGTGTCACGACCCTGACGACAACCCTTGGTCTCACGGAGACGGCTTCATCCACGACGTACGTCACCTGGGTCACGACCATGACAACCACAGCCTACGTCGTCTCCACGGAGAAAACGACGATCAGCACGACCGAGAACCGGACCTATACATTTCTCGCCACCCACAGCTCTGTCTCCACCGTTGCAACAACCACCAGCTCTACGGCAACAGATTTTCATGTGACGACTCTGACAACTGGTATGACAACTGAGAAGTCAACCTCGACGGTGGAGGAGAAAGTCACAGCAACGGAGATAGTGATGAAGACATCTACACGCACGATGACGACTCACTCCTTTAGCACAAAGAACGTCACTGTTACCCTGACCGAGCCGGTGGCCATAGTTGAAACCATAACGGTTCGCGAGAGGGTCCCCACCACGGTCGAGACCACTACCATAACCATCCCCCCCTCTAGCATTCCTTGGCATCAAAATCTATCACCACTCTTGGTAACAGTGTCTCTCGTAGTCGCAGTGGCAGTCTTCGCGACATTCATGATCTGGAAACATTGATTGTCGACGAGCAAGCATACTTAATTCCCTCGGGAGCCCCACGATCTTCGAAGCAGAGAGGCTCATTGTTTGCTGCCTAGAAAAGAGGTGGAACGCATATGCAGAGAAGCCAGAATACGCAGAGGCAGCTACAGCTTCCGAGATCTGGCGACGGACTTGATCTCCAACCAAGAGGTACGAAGAGCCCTTCGGATCCTGATGAGTAGGTACGGAAGCCTGAAATCGGTTTCGGAGGCATTGGGTGTTAGCCGAGCAACCCTAAGGCGTCGACTGCACGTATACATCAACCATAGCGTTCCCTTTCCCCTGAGAAAAACATGGGTCGACGTACTCATAGTTCACAAAGCAAGAGCCCTAAGCCGTCACCTCGAAGACACAAAACCTGAAAAAAGGACGAATAACAAACGCGAGACTTATATACGGAGAGCAAGGCAAGTCACTCCTCGGGAATAGATATGTTGCCGTTGCTTATCGGATTGACAGAGGGTCTGATACTCTTCGCAGTTCTGGTCATCGTGGCAGTTGTGTTGCTCCTTCTTATGGCTCCAAGAGGACAACGAGTGATCCCTAGAAAACCTGAGATGGAGGCAGCTGAAGTCATGGAGGAGGAGGCAGCTCCAGCGGCGCCTCCCCCTGTTGAGGCGAAACCACCGGAGGCAGCAGCCCCTCCGCCGCAGGTTCCAGGTCAACTGGACAGACCGATAGAGGCAATCGAGGGCATAGGGCCCGTGTACAGAGAGAAGCTCACTGCTCTTGGAATAAAGACTGTAGGAGACCTGCTAGACCTCGGAAAGACTAGAGAGGGCAGACAAGACTTGGTGAACGAAACTGGCATTTCGTCCAAAGACATTCTGCGTTGGGTGAACATGGCTGATCTCTTCAGGATTAAAGGCGTGGATGAAGAATACTCAGAGCTTCTCGAGGCCTCCGGAGTCGACACCGTCGTCGAGCTGGCGAGAAGAAACCCAATTAATCTCCATCCTGAGATGGTTAAGACCAACATGGAGAAGAAGCTGGTTAGGAAGCTTCCTACGTTGGAGCAGGTAGGGGACTGGATAGAGCAAGCCAAGACGCTGCCTAGAGTCATGGAGTATTAGCAAGGCTCCGTCCCACTGTGCATGGGATGGCGCTGTCCTCAGCCTTTCCTATTGGATGGTATCGATGCAGTAGCGGGTGCCCTAACCTTTCTAGGCTGAGCACCGAGCAGGATGGCCGTTCATCTCAAGCGACACACGACGACACAGATTCAGAGACTTACTTTGCGTACCTACTCGGACTCTTGTCGAAGGCCCTCTTGCACATCTCTGCACAGAAGTAATAGGTCTTCCCCTCGTAGCTGGAGGTGTGGCGAGCAGTCTTCTCGTCCACATCCATTCCGCACACCGGGTCCTTTCTCACTCATCTCACCTATTCTGCATACAAGGTGAAGATAGATCGAAGGGAAAGATATCGGTTCTGGTTACTTCTAGACAAGGATGAGTGCTCTCGTTTTTTCGGATTTTGGATTCCTGAGCCGAGCAACTGTCTCGAGGAGAAAGAAGATGAGGGTTTCAACCTCGAAGGGAAAGCTTTTAGGAGTTTCATAGGCCTCAGGGTTCACCAGAGGCGAAGATACATTGGATGCGCTGAGCCTGGACGAAACGGATTCAAAGATCCTTCGCGCCCTACAGAGGGACGCTCGAATTCCTCTAAAAGAAGTGGCTCGAGAAGCCAGGGTGAGCGTCCCCACTGTTAGAGCGCGTATCA
Organism: Nitrososphaeria archaeon; assembly: GCA_041862235.1. Taxonomy (GTDB): domain Archaea; phylum Thermoproteota; class Nitrososphaeria_A; order Caldarchaeales; family JAVZCJ01; genus JBGVSY01. The sequence goes on from JBGVSY010000127.1 coordinate 5,290, forward strand.
AACGGCTGACCGATCTAGGGGTGATAAAGGGGTTCACAGTCTACATAGATCCAAAGAGGCTGACAGGCAGGGTCACAGCGTTCGTGTACCTCAAGGCTAGACCGGAAAGCATCGATCAGATCAAGAAGAGCCTCTTAGATAGGGACGAAATCACCTCCATCTACCACACAGCCGGTGAGCACCAGCTAACAGTCAAGCTCGAGGTCCCTGATATCCGGGTGTTGGAGGACTTCCTGGTGCACACGCTCACCGAGCTGCCAGGCGTGGAATCATACAGCAGCAGCCTGATAGTCGAGACCGCAAAGGAACTGTATGGGCCAGTGATACATCCGGGTCTGGGCATAGCTTGGTCATGCGCATACTGCAAGAAAGATATCTCTGGCGAGCCTGCGCGTAGAACCATAGATCATCGTCAATACTTCTTCTGTTGCGAGACTTGCGCTGATGCGTTCGAGAAGATCGTCACTGAGAAGAGAGAATAATGCTCCTCGATCGATCGAGTTACATTAAGTGCTCTGTCCTTTTTGTCTCTTCAACGCTTTCTAGGGTTATTTTGACAATTGTTGCATAGTTGCCTATTGAGGCAACTAGCGCCCCGATTAGTATCCCAGCAAATATCCCCAAAAGGGATCCAACAACAGCGGGTCCTGTCACCGCCGACGGGTCCATGATAAGCATGAAAACGGCGCCACCGCTGATGATTGCGGCAATGACCATTCCAGCTATACCCCAAACTATGCTCCATAGGAATATTATCAAGCCCTTCTTGAACGCAAATCCCCATGAGACCATTGGCTTTACCTCGTGACCAGGAATTGCCTTTGAATTCTTTATGACGTTTCTGTCTGGATTTTTGGAGAAACCGACGCCGCAGCACGAGATCCCGACATGGGCCGTTTCTGCGTGTTTCAGATAAGGCGCGGCTCAGTCAAATGCCTTCAAATCACAGGTTCATCGGAACTCTGAATCGACATCATCGCCGCGGATAACAGCTAGTCAATCGAGGCTAAAAGCCTACCGCCTTGAGGCACGGGTTGGCCGGGGAAAAATAGACTACCTTATGCGCCCGTATGTGAGAAGCTCGCGAACGGTGTGGATCTCCAGCAGATTGCTGGCGTGCTTCTGAGTTGTTCTGATCCCCGCTGTGAACAGTACTACGTCATCCTCATCCAAGAGCCCCTTCTTCAAGAGGATCTTCGCAACATACAAGATCAGATCACCCACCTTCGGGCGTTCGATCGCCAAGGGCTCGACACCCCAGACCATATGCAACCGATCTCTTACCTTCGTTGTGTAGGTCACAGCGATGATGGGTTGCTTTACCCTGAACCGAGTGATCATCCGCGCTGTGTAGCCCGATCTGGTGATCGTCACGATCTTGTCAAGAGGCATGCCGTGCGCAATCCTTCTAACCGAGTCGCTGATGAAGCTGGAGATGTTCTCGAATCCCTTGACCTGAACATTGCTCAGAACCGCTCTTTCTGCCTCTCTCGCTATGCGGCTCATGACCTTAACTGACTGGACTGGGTACCTGCCAACAGATGTCTCTCCGGAGAGCATGACGGCATCGCTTCCGTCAAGTATGGCGTTTGCAACATCGCTTGTCTCAGCCCTTGTCGGGAACGGATTTTTCATCATCGATTCCAGCATCTGAGTTGCTGTCACAACGATCTTGCCCCTTTGGTTGCATCGTTTGATTATCTCCTTCTGAATCAGCGGCACCTTCTCCGAAGGTATCTCCACTCCCAGGTCTCCCCTGGCCACCATCACCGCGTCAGCGCAGTCAATGATCTGCTCTATGTTCCTGACGCCCTCCGAGTCCTCGATCTTGGCCATTATGGCGGGTTCGAAGCTCCGAGTCAGCTCCCTGAGGTTCAACAAATCGTCAGCCTTTCTAGTGAATGAGAGGGCCAGAAAGTCCACCCTGTTTCTCCTCGCAAAATCAATGGCCTTCAGATCCTTCTTCGAGAGCCCAGGGAGATCGAGTCTTCTGTGAGGAATGTTCACGCCCTTGCGGTCGCCGATAGTTCCATCATTCAGAACGACTAGACATAGCCTTCCCGCTTCCTTCTCTTTGATCCGGGTCTCCAGGGTTCCATTGTCTATCAGGACTCTGTCGCCAGCGCGCACCTTGTCTAAGAAGTCGTAGGTGAACGAAATCTCCTCGTCGCCGAAGCCAGCGAAGACTTCGTCGCCGCGCTTGACCTTCAGAGGCTTCGAAACCCTTGTCCTCACTTCAGGGCCTTTGATGTCCAGAACGACCGGTATCTCCCCGACTGCTCGGCTGTTCTCAACTATGGCCGAGTACTGATCGAAGTCCCCGTGTGCGGTGTTGATCCTAACTCCGTTCATGCCCGCGCGGTGCAGCCTCCTCATGACGCTCAGCTTCATGCTAGTGGGACCGATGGTGCAGATGATCTTGGTCTTCTTTCTTAGACCACGCGGCGTCATATTCCGATCATCTCGGCTAGCTCCTAATGGGTTTCACTGGCCTTTCTTGGTAGCTCGATATAAGAGGTTGTGCGGACGGGGGGCTGAGGTACGCGGATCGATCGATCGAACTTAGCCCGAGTCAACGAAGTCAACACGAGTTGACCCGTTATCCCGAGCTTTCCATCGAAACGGGCGCTACTTCGGGGCCCGACTACTGATAGGACAAGATATTTCTCCCAAAGCACTCCAGCTTCAGGCGTAGCCTGAGACATCGGGCGAAGCCTGCAGGAGACTAAGTCAGTCAATGGAAAGGGCCGCGGTCATACTTGCCGGAGGTAGGAGTGAACGCTTCCAACGCACAGGGGAACCATGGGTAGATAAAGCTCTGACTGTCGTCAACGGAAAAACAATCCTAGAGAGGATGGTCGTTCAGCTGCGAAGCTGCGTAGATGAAATCGCCATCTCAGTTAGCTCGGAGGAAAGCAAGAGAAGCTACTTTCAAGCCCTTCCCTCAAGGATAGCCAAGGACATTCGAATCGTCATAGATGACGTCGGATCCGCCGGCCCACTGGCTGGAATAGCTACATCGATCAAACACCTCGACGCCAAACAACTCTTGGTTCTTCCATGCGACATTCCGTTTCTCAACCCAGCAGTTGTCACAGCCATCTTCGAGCGGATCAGAGCAAGCGACGCGGCTGTTCCCGTATGGCCAAACGGTGTACTGGAACCGTTGATGGCTGTCTACAAGGGTAGCCGCATTCGAAGCTGCTGCCCGATGCTGTCGTCGGCCGGGAGAAGGAGGCCTAGCGACCTGATCCGAGCAAGCGGCCAGGTCACATTTGTGTCAATAGAGAACGACCTCAGGGTGCTTGACCCGGAGCATAGATCGTTCTTTAGCATAAATTACAGAGACGATGTAGGCAGAACTATGAGTGCTCCGCTCCCCGAGGGCTCGGTGAACGCGACCTTCGCGGTACCAGTAAGCTTGGTCCAAGACCGCGATCTTCTAACGGTGTCCAACGCCGTTGAGGCCATCACTCGTCCCGAGGATCGATCGATCGACCGAGTAATAGACTATCTTCGAAAGGTCAACGGCTACTTCTGGGCCGCGTTTTTGGCTGAGGCGGCGGCGAAGAGCCTTTCGGTTTTGAGACGCTCTCTTCAGGAGGATCAGATGAAGCTCTTCGAGGACGCTGCTCACGCTTACCGGTTGGAGGCGCGGCTTCACCTCAAACATGGCCTTCTACCCCTCAGCGCACACACACTCTTGGATGAGGCTTGGTGCTGGCGAAAAACCTGTAAGGAAGACAGATCCAGGTATGCCCTGAGGGCCGCTGCGTCGATTTACGCCAGACTCGGGCTCGATGCAAGAAAATCAAAGGCACTCTCGACCTAGAGCGCCAGAGGCACGTTAACATGAATAATCGATCGCCTACTCGTGGACCCATCATTAGATCGAGGCCTCTACTGAAGAGGCGAGATCGATCCGAGCCCGGTCTGAGACCTACACACAAATATATTCCAAGAGACCTCCAAGAACCTACGGCGTGCCCTCATGACTTGGATAGACGAATTGCTGGGGATCGATATTTTGATAAAGCTGCTCAGTCTGGCTGTGGCGGTCGTAATAGTAGCTCTTCTTTACAAGCTTCTGAGCGAGAGCATCTCACGCTTGTCCAAGCGAGTTGCCTTCGAGCCGCACGTAGAGAATAGTTTGAGGCTTGTGCTCCGGCTAGGCGCCATCGTCTTGATCATTGCCGCTGTCTCACTTTCCTTCGAGGTGTCGCCCACCTGGTTGCTGGGTGGTTCGGCCCTAGCAGGAGCCGCAATAGGTTTCGGATCATCGCAGACCATCAACAACATAGTGGCAGGCTTCTATGTGATCATCAGCAGACCCTTCGCCGTGAAGGATTACATCAAGATGGGAGACATTGAAGGCCAAGTAGAAGAGATCAGCATAAACTACACAAAGATCTACACGCCCACATACAACCTACTCCTTGTACCGAACACTCAAGTCATGAACAGCCGGGTCCTCAACTGCACCCACGAAGGCCTCATTAGGTCCACATTCAAGATGAGCTTTCCAGTCACAGCCGACACCAGAATATTGGCTGAGAAGTGCATCCGCCCCTCGATCGACGAGTTCTACTCCAAGCACAAAGAGGAGCTCGAGCGAAGGCCTGAATGGTCCTTCGACTCTATCGACCGATTGGGGAACTACTTCATGGTCCGGTTCTTCGCCCCGAAGGGAGAAGCCAAGCTGCTCTACGACCTGCAACCCGAGTTGATCAGCTTGATCGCTCAACGCTATGACTATGTGACGCGGGCGTAAGACGGGGATCGATCGTCGAATCTCAGCGCTCCTCGTGGCTCACTCGCTATATTTGATATGTATCTGGCTTTTGGGAAGCCACCATCCATTCACCACGG
>JBGVSY010000128.1:0-3859 GCA_041862235.1 Nitrososphaeria archaeon
GGGCTGTGGGCGAGGATCCGTCGGTCGCAGAGGCTTCTGGCATAAACGTTGTGAGAGCGCGCTATCTCTGCGTGATTATCGGCGGGATGCTGGGCGGTATGTCGGGCGCATTCCTCTCTCTAACTTACCTAGGATCATGGAGTCACAATCCAGTCGCGGGTCGAGGATGGGTTTCCCTGGCCCTCGTATTCCTTTCTATGTGGAGACCTTGGTTGGTGTTCGCAGGCGCCTCGATCTTCGGCACGCTATGGCAGTTCGCTCTCAGCCCCGAGATAGTTCTTCCTGCCCTTGTCTTACCACTCCAGTTCTATAGAATGATTCCCTTCGCCGTGACCATCGTGATCTTAGTCGTGATCTCTACCGAGCGATTCAGAAAAAGATGGGGATCAGCAAAACCTGCCGCACTAGGTCAACCTTATGTGAAAGAATAGCGGGAACAGTCGTATTTCTGTCCTTTAGATGATAAAGAAAAAAACGGGAAAATTGCTTCCGACGTCCTTATGGGATGTATTCGATACCTTCGAGATGGAAGTTGAGTTCCGCCAGTAAGAACTCGTCCGACGGCATCACACCCGCTGGCTTGACCACGGTGCCCTTGGGCGGGATTGGCAGATCGGGCAACTCCAGACCGGTTCCACCGCTGACCAGCGCATATTCCATGAACGGATCCCAAACTCCCTGCATCATCTGTTCTCTCCTGAGTCTGATTCGTTCTATTACCGAGTCCGCAATGAGCGGACGAGCCTTCGGACTTATGGCGTCGATGCCTATCTTCTTGTCATTTTGTAGATCAACGATCGGTATGAGAGTTTGTCCTGGCATTATTTCGTTGTTCGCTGGTAGAGCCATCGGTTCGCTCATGCCGATGAACCAGACTCTCTTCGGGTCTTGGACGCCCGCCAAATACTCTTTGATCATTTTGTCGTATCCAACCTCCCAACGTGTGTCGAACGAAATCGCTACCGTGTCCGTGGTCGACCAGCCGTACTCTCCCACTATGTCCATATCCTTCCCTACGAACCAGATGCCCTTTTCTTCGGCGACTGAGAGGGGGGCCACCGAATCGGTGTAGTGGGTCAGAACGTCAACACCGTATGTGTCTACTAGAGTCTTTGCAAGATCTGATTCTACGTCTGGAAGATACCAGTCTCCGGCGTATTTCAGATACACCTTAGCTTCTGGATTCACCTCTCTTATCCCGAGGTAGAAGGCGGCCACCCGCCTAATGTTTTGAACGCAGATAGGGCCTGAAACTACCCCTATCTTGTTCGTCTTGGTCAGCGCCCCTGCTACCAGGCCTTCCAGGTACATCGCTTGGTATTGTCTCGGGAAGTACCTTAGGAAGTTCCTCTCCGTGCTTAGATCGCTCGCGATGATGCCTACAAAGTAAACATCCGGGTTTTCACCCGCTATGTCTTTCAGCGGAAGCGCCATGAACTCCGCGTTTCCCACGACTATGTTAGCACCTTGAGCGATCATGTCTCTAGCGGCTGGAATTGTTTTGTCGGGCATGACTTCCTCGTCTTTGATGTATGTAAGCCAAGGATACAGTTTGGTCAACCGCTTAGCCGCGCGATCATGCGCACCAGACCATGTCGTTCCGGCTATCACGGAGAAGTGCTCTATGGCAAGGGCGATAGCGGGCGCGCGAACTGTAGTTACAGTAGTAGCAATCGTTTTTTCAACGGTAGTTGCCTCGGTCTTGGTCACGGTAGCAGTGGCGCCAGCGGGGGCGGCTGGAACCGCCAGGTATCCTGCAATTCCTCCAATCACTAAACCGATGACTAACGCTATGATGATCGCTACAGTTTTTGTTACTCCCAGAGTGGATATTTTCCTCATCTTTCGTGCTCACTAAATTGATCGATCCGAAAAACGCTTATAAGCTTTTTCGATCAAACCGGTCGATCGATTTGGAACCCAAACCATGCTGATCCTCCCTCCAGGGGGATGTTCAGTTGCTGGAAGAAAAATTCGCGGTGATCGACTCAAGTCCATCTTCTCGTAGAGTCGAAAAAACCTAAAATGCCTGGTCAACCGACCTTGCCGCTGGGTTTACGAAGGGAAGGCGAGTCTAGTTGAACAAAGGAGAATCACAGATCGGCAAGCCAATTCCCGACATCGATTCAGAGATGAAGGTGAGGGGCAAGGCGATCTACGCGTTCGACTTTGAGCTGCCCGGCATGCTCTACGCCAAGCTTGTGACCAGCATCCACTCTCATGCACGCCTCGTTTCGGTCGACACAAGCGAGGCGGTGAAGGTGCCGGGCGTCGTTACCGTCGCTACAGGCAAGGACTTCCCCTACATGCTGGGGATCTACGTTGGAGACCGTGAGGTCCTCGCGATCGGCAAGGTAAGATGGGTGGGAAGCCCGGTGGCCGCCATCGTCGCGACCTCCCTCGAGGCCGCTGAGAAAGCCATGGACCTCGTGGAGGTTGAATACGATCCGCTTCCGTCTGTGTACGACCCCATGGAAGCACTCAAGCCAGATGCCCCAGTCCTTCATGAGAAACTCGGTGAGTATCGGAGGTCATCAGCTTTCTATCCAAGGCCAGGCACAAACATTGCAAACGAGTTCAAGATCAAGAAGGGTGACGTTGAGAAGGGGTTCAGGGGAGCCGATCTGATCGTAGAGGAAACCTTCAAGATGCCGTATGTCAGCCAGATGTTCACTGAGACCCAGAGCACCGTCGCGCATTACCACGAAGATGGGTTCATAGAGGTCTGGAGCAGTGCGCAATCACCTTTCGCGGTTCGCTATTTGATGGCAATGTCGCTTGGAGTTCCCGTTGGAAGGATCTGCGTCTACCATCCATACATCGGCGGAGGCTTCGGGGGAAAGGCTGGCCTCGCCTGGGAGCCGCTCGTCGCCCTGCTATCTAAGAAGGCTGGTTGCCGGCCCGTCAAGCTCGTGCTCACTCGTAAGGAACAGTTCACCGTGGCAGCCGTTCGCGAAGGGTTTCTCGCCGGGCTAAAGGTTGGTGTCAAGAAAGACGGTGGGCTAACCGCATGGAAGGCCCGCTTCATACTCGACTCAGGGGCATACGGGGACTATACCGTGAATGTCACTAGAGCTGCAGGGTATTCCTGCACCGGCGCCTACCATGTGCCCAACATCCAGGCTCAATCCCTGGCCGTCTACACCAACAAGGTGCCGACGACAGCCTTCCGTGGCTTCGGTCACTTTGAGAGCCACTGGGCCGCCGAGAGAATGATGGATATCATTGCTGAGAAGCTGAAAATGGACCCGGTTGAGCTTCGCGCAAAGAACTTGCTGAAGACCGGCTTGACCACCGCCACCGGAGAGGCGCTTCCCGAGGACTCGGGTAACCCTGAGCAGTGCCTGCGAACTGCAGCCGAGGCCATCAAATGGGGTGAACCTCTCCCCAAAACAAAAGAGCCCTGGAAGCTCAGGGGAAGAGGCATAGCCGTAGGCATGAAGGGGCCCGCTCAGCCGTCGAACGCTGCTTCCTCTGCGATAATAAAGCTCAACGAGGATTCCTCGGTCGACCTGCTTGTCGGCACGGGCAGCCTTGGACAGGGCACGACCACATCTCTTTGCCAAATCGTGGCCGACGGGCTCGGTCTCCCCTTGGTGAAGGTTCGTGTTCGACCGATGAGAAGCACTGACACCGTGGCATACACCTGGCAGACCGTCGGAAGCAGAGGCCTCTTCTCAGATGGAAACGCCGTAATGGCCGCTCTTCAGAATGTAAAGAAAAAGATGAAGGAGGTTGCAGCACAGGCGTTGAGAGCACCGACCGCCCTCCTTGAAGTGGCAGACGGACATGTCTTCGTGAAGGGCAAGCCCGAGAGAAACGTGGCTTTCAGCGATCTCATCCTCGGCTACACCTATCC
>JBGVSY010000129.1:0-5166 GCA_041862235.1 Nitrososphaeria archaeon
ACCGCAGACCTGGACAAGCTTGGAAAGCTAGTGCAGAAGATCCAAAGGATCGATGGCGTCCAGCGAACCCACACGTCCATATCGATACCCGAGCCGATACACGAGTAGCTCCTTGCCACCGATCGATCGCCATCAACCTTGCGGGCGAGAACAGGCCTCGTCGCCCACGTGATTGGATGTCACAGAGAGCTGGATCCGACCTCTCGACCAATCGAATCTTAGCGAGCTCGTTTTTTGAAATACTCTTTCAGCGGCTGCCAATAAAAGTCAATCCATCCCTGTTTGATATCGGCAGCCTGTTCCTTAGGGACTCCCGAATGGGCCATCGAAATCTCTGTGCCCCCCTTTGCCTTCTTGAAGGCTAGCGTCAACCTCGAAGGAGGATGACCCTCAGGCCATTCCGTTGTGATCCACTCCTGAACTATTCTCTCTCCCTCTTCCAACACCAAGTTCTTTCCAGAAATGTAGCCGTCCCATGCTGTAAACCTCCCGCCAATCCTCGGATCGCACGTTGCTTTGCTGCCAGTAAAATCAGAATGCTTTTTCGCGTCTACAAAGGCTTCATAAACTTCACTCGGCGTGGCGCGAACCAATGTCTTCTGCCTTATTGTCGAAACTTTCATTATTACAAACACCTTCGCATAGAAGGAAGAAGCTTTTCGAGACATGGGGGAAGCCGCCGCACTTTATAAGCCTTGGCGCGCCGGCCGGGTTCGTTCAATCGATCGTGTCGAAATGTGCAGTCAATGTCATGTCTTATACGACGAAGATGAGCACGTGAGAGCGGAGGCCGCCTGATGGAATATTGGGTTTTCAAATGCGATGAGTGCGGGGCGATCATGCTGGCAGATGGGGGAGCCTTTCTGGCGCATAGAAAAACAAAACACAACCGCCGCGGATACGGTAGAAGCAAGGCCGTAGCAATTATCGCGGGTAGAGAGAAGAAGTATCAATTTAGAGATGTCCCACAAAAAAAGAGAGATGAATGGATAAAGGCTAATGGAGTGCTGAAGCCTCTAGGGACCGATAGGTCTGTGCAACCCTATGGAAAAAGGAAGGCTACGCAAGAGAGAAAACACGAGTATGTATATGTGATAACCTAGGTGCTCGCACACGCGTCACCTAGGGCCCGGAAGAGTAGCTACCTAGATTGTCGATCGCTTCCTTCTTTCTTCCATCGATGGATGGGATGAAATGGGAGGAGTCTGAGACTCTATTTCACCCGTCGATCGATCGACAGGCTCTTCTGCTTCTAATGTACTCTCGGTCAGCCGAGCGTCGATCATGAGGCAGCGATGTCTTAGCCATGAGGGGAGAAATAGCAAGGAGCTTGGTTTCCCCTGCCATTGTAGGGTCCCATAATGGATCATCTTGATGTCGAAACCATGCCGGGCAAGTAGGGTAGAGATCTCTGTGATCGTCCAGCATTGCGTGTGATTGAATCCGCCTTCTATGGATTTTCCCCATCTGCATCGAACCAGAACCTTCCAATACCAGATGTTGGGGACAGAGAGTCTAAGAATTCCTCCAGGCCGCAGGACCCTTCTGATCTGAAGCAGCCCTTGTCCGGGGTTTGAGAGATGCTCGAGAACCTCGTAGGCGTGGACTTCATCGAAGCTATTGGGCTTGAAAAATGAGTCTAGTTGATAAACGCTGAGAGTCAGGTCCGCTTTGGAATTGGGATCTATGTCGATGTTCACGGTTCCCGTCGGGTGGCTTCCACAGCCTACATCCAAGACCGTTTTCACGATCAATCGTCGCGAACAATAATTTTTTCCACTCCGCATAAAAATCTTTGCATCTAGCCAAGACTGAATTTTGTCGCAATTGACCAAAGAAGACCCCGAGATAGCCGATTTGTGAGCTTTTCAAGATCGATCACATAGAAATATACATGGAACAATCGAGTCGGCTAGATCCCCGTGGCCATCGGGGTCACACTAGCACTGTTCACAGGAACCCCTTTCTCGATCCCTACACCGAGCTAGGCATCTTTCATCCGGCCCATAGAGACCCAAACATCTGCCTTGGACTAGAGGCAAAGGTAGGGGGGTCCAAGACCGATTCCGGATGGTTGACCTGCTAGCTGATCGTGCAGGGACCCGTCGCCTTTTCGGGAGGGGGCCAGGGAAGCCTTGCGGCCAGGGATCAACCCCAGGACAAGCGAAGGAAGAATCCGGCTCTAAGCTTCCAATTCTTTTTCCGAGGCGACGGGTCTTCCGCCCCTAGGTCCTCAGCAGCGCCTCCGACTTAGTAACGTAACGCCAAGGTGTCTAATATGACGTTCGTTCAGGATACCTTGAACCAATTGGCAAAGGATGACGGCTGTAAATATCGAAAACAGGACGAGGCCCAAGTATATTCACTCTGTTTAACATAAAGACGTTTTCACCTCGATCGCCGCGGATCTCGGCCTGAGGGAATGCGGCGGGCGCGACTAATCAAAAGAATTCTGTTTTTTTGCGATGGAAGCTTTGACCGTTGGGTGAGCGCAGTGAGATTCGTGGGATTTTCCTGGCTCGGGCAGTGGGTCATATACTAGAGGCCGTGTCGACCGTAGTGGATGATTCGTTGGTCAACGCCATACAGATTCAGGTGGATCGATAGCGTGGGGCTCCTCGTCTGCAGAGACTGACGAGATCTCGAAAGCGTATGATGGACGGGCCTCGGTAAAACGATGCCGGAGATCGATCTTTGCCCAATCGTAAGGAGCTATCATCACATGCCATGAGACATGCATTTCCCAGTCGTCTGAAAAGAAGAGGTAGTGAGATACGACCAACCATATGGGGCTTACTATGGTCCCGGTCCACTCAGTTTGTTCTGTGATCCCAAGCTCGGGGTGATTGACAGCAAGCCACGCGACAAACCTGTCACGAAGGGCTGTAGCCTCGGGTCCCCTGGCGTCTTCTCCCTCAGCCACACCAAAGGTAACAGCCTCTGTGAGGTCCAGTCCACCTCTCTCCCCCCGAACCGTCAGTGTGACGTTCCCACCTACACTCGCTTCATCGGGGATCACGGCTACCTCAGCAACCTGTCCCGGAGCTATCGCCTGAGGATCAACAGTTACCGAGCCGGCAGCTGTCGCTGACAAGCTGACGGCCTCTCCTCTCCCGACTCCCTCTCCCTCATCCGCAACAACCACCAGGAACACAATCATCTGCCCCACAATACTTTCCCCCCTTATCTGCTCAGGGATCACCTGCATCGAGAACGGAGCAGCCTTGCCAGCTGTGGTGGTGGCTGTCTGCGTGATCGTGACAGTTTGAGTGACCGCGGGGATCGTCATTGTAACAGTCACGGTATCTCCAGGCTCCGTTGTAGCTGCAAAGTATCCAGCCGCTCCACCCAGCAGCAGAGCAATGATAGTGATAGCCGCTACGGCCGAACTCCTCAATTGAGCTTTCTGATTCAACTTACCCACGGACCCCGGCGGACTCAGGCAGGACTACTTAAGATTTTTCCGCAGATTCCGGGAGCGCGGATTCCTGGGAGTGAGGTGTAATCCGATCGATAGGCTGGCAACTACAGAGGTTGCTTTCTCCCGGTGCGCGCGGTGAATAGTTATTAAGATCATGATCGATCGTCCAGCCTGAAGGAAGTCCAGTTTGAAGATAGCCATCCTTTCATGGGAGTCTCTATACACTATTCAGGTTGGAGGCCTCGGCGTAGCTGTAACCTCTCTCGCAGAGGGTCTTGCTAGCACGGGACATGAAGTCTATTTCTTCACGAGGAGAGCCCCTGGACAACCGGAGTATATGATGATAAATGACGTGCACTATTGTACCTCCATGGCAGATCCAGGCAGAAATGGCTTAGAATTTGCCCGCAACATGTCGAGGTCGATGGTTGAGTGCGTCCACGGCGTTGCGAAATATGAAGGGAGATTTGACATAGTTCATGGACATGACTGGCTTGTTGTAGATGCGTTACACGACCTGAAGAACGAAGGGTATCCAGTAGTCCTCACCTATCACTCGACAGAATATGGCCGCAACGGCAGCGTGTTCGGTGATTGGTGGGAATTCAGGGAGATCTCTGGAAAAGAGTGGTATGGAGGATACATGACAAACAGAGTCACCACCGTGTCTCAATACATGAGGAATGAACTCAACTGGCTTTACAATATACCCACTGATAAAATAGATGTGGTTCCAAACGGCATCGACCCATCCAGTGTTAGGCTGAACCTCGATCCTGGAAGAATAAAGGAAAGATACGGCATACATCCGTTGGCTCCGACAGTACAGTTCGTAGGAAGATTAGAGTACCAGAAGGGTCCAGACCTCTTGTTGGAAGCGATCCCAAATGTGCTTGAAAACCGGTCGGACACTAAGTTCATCTTCGCAGGTCAGGGTAGTATGAAGGGTTACCTGGAGACGAGGGCAAGGGAGTTGGGTGTGGCCGATACGACGAGATTCCTGGGGTTTGTGCCTCATTGGCAGTTCTTGGAACTCATCAATTCAAGCGACATAATTTGTCTTCCAAGCAGGAATGAACCTTTCGGGATAGCGCTGCTGGAGGCGTGGAGCGCTGGAAAGCCTGTTGTGGCGACAGACGTTGGCGGTCTAGGTGAGAACATCGATAACTTCATCGATGGCTTGAAGGTGTACGCTCACCCCGATTCCGTGGCGTGGGGAATAAACTATCTTCTTGACTCTCCTGATGCCATGAAGAAGATGGCGGAAGAGGGAGCCAAAAAGGTAATGCATTTTACCTGGGATAAGAGCGTCACGAAAATGACGGATGCTTATTTTGCTGCCCTGGAAACGTAGCTGCTGGCAACTCAATAGAGATAGCGACCGATCGTGGGGAACAGATAAGGCATGAATGAGATCATTTTCACCTCATACAACAGCCCGATAGGAAAGATATTGGTCGCTTCAACGAAGAAGGGGCTGTGCAAAGTGGATTTATTCGTCAGTGAAAAACGTTTCAGCGACGCAGTTTCCTCTAGGTTTCGTACTGAGGTCACCAGAGACGATGGGGCCATGCAAAAGTTGATCGAGGGCCTTGAACGCTACTTCGGAGGAAAGCCGATCCCAAGCGACATAGCTTTGGACCTGAGAGGAACACCCTTTCAGAACAAGGTCTGGTCAGAGCTGCTCAAGATTCCTCATGGAGAAACTCGAAGCTACAAACAGATCGCTGTTGCGATACGGATGC
>JBGVSY010000130.1:0-35216 GCA_041862235.1 Nitrososphaeria archaeon
TCGTCCTCTCTCGCCGCCTAGCAACTTGAAGTTTGTAGCCCTCCACCCAAGGCCCCGAGACGGTTGAGCTTGAAGCGAGATGCTTCTTTAGAAACTTCTTTGCATCAGGCACATAGATCGGCGGCCCCGGGTGCATGTAGACCGGAGGAAGGTGAAGTGACTCGAGCTCGAATAGCAGCACGTGTGTGGTGGAGTCGCTCCAGGGTTCTGAACGTATCGCTCCGCATCCTTTCAGGTCCAGAAGCCGGTGTATGCCTTTGATGGTTCTCTTCAGCTCGCCCCAGAGAACGTCGGGTGAGACCTTGCGATTGTCTTCTAGGACGAACGCCAAGAGGTTTCTGTGTTCCCGCCTCACCCTCTTGAGGAGCTGGCTTGTCGCCGGCTCACGCCGTTGTGGAGGAAAGAAGATGGTGATCCTCGGCTTCTCCAGCAGAGTCTGTGAAGCCATGATCATTTCTGAGAACTTCTCCGGCGTGACAGCTGCCGCCACGTTTCTGTTGGGGTCGACGGGATCCACTACGATCAGAGAGGCGTCTGCAAACCTGTCGAGAGCCTCGCTTCTGGGCTTCAAGAGCGCCTCGATGTCGATGACGGTTTGTGGTTTCCATCCGGCCGCAGCCTTGATCGTTGACTTGAAGCTCTTGTAGCGGATGGCCAGCAATTCGCTTAGGTAGCCGCTGAAGCCCCCCACCCTTATCTCCGCGCCATATAGGCCGGTCCCAACGAGGAACCTCTTGAGGAGACGGGTCTCCTTCCTCACCTGATCGCTCATTTTCTCGATGATGTATTGCGTGTGGTAGGGCGTTCTGTCAGCGGCGGTCATCCAGCTACCTCTCGCTACGCGGTAGCAAGCTACGATGTTGACGAGGATGTCGTTGACCCGGCCTTCAACGAAGGGGTGCTCAGCGTATCTCAGCACCGGTTTGCCGCCCGCAGATCTCACCACGGACTTGCCCATTCTGACTATCGATTTCTCCATCCTTTCCCTTGTTACAGCCGGGTTGAAGGACACGAAGATGTCTATCTCTTCCTTCGAAGGTATCCATGTGTCCTTTGCGACCGAGCCCTCGAGAGTGGCCTCGGCGCCGACGAGGCTTCTCTGACATTCCCGCTGAACTAGACGCAGTAGTTTCTTCGACAAGGCCATGAGATGAGATTTCTGCTCCGGCCGAGGCTCCACCCTTTGGAGCACTCTTGACAGAACTCGGTCAAGCGAAGACAAATTCATTCCCCGAGGACTGCACACAAATCGCTGTAGATGGGACCCCTTGGTGTCAGAACGCTCCTCTTCAGCTTGACGGTCTCGACGCGCTGAATCCCAAAGACTGCGGCTCGCATACCTTCGATCCGAGATAAGAGAGCATCTCGGCCACGGCTGCTTCTAACCCTGGCGATGGTGAAATGCGGTGAGAAGCCTCTTCGGTCAGGTTTGAAGCCGAGAGATGGAAGCCTCTGCCGCAGCTGTCCGTAGATGTGCTTTAGTTGACCGTCGGCGTCCTCAACCCCAGCCCAGACAACGCGTATGGATCTTCCCCCAGGAAAGTACCCCACCCCGGCGACCCTGAGGTCAGACGGACTGAACCTCACACCCATGAGAGATTGCTTCACGGATTCGAGGGTCTCTTGAGCTATCTCGCCGAGGAACCAGAGGGTCAGATGCACGTTTTGAGTCTCAACCAACTTCAAGTCTGCCCCTGTTGCCATCAGATCTTGTTGAGCAGCGTCGACTGCGGAGAGAACCTTGGGGTCGTCTATGTCTACGGCCACAAAGGCCCTCACACGCTCCTTCCTCTGGGTTGCTGAGTTCATTCCATGGTCAACCTGGATCGAGAGGTAATTAAGATCTACGGGGCTGTGGGAAAGCTTAAGACGGGACAGAAAGGGTTGAGGGATCGATTCGCATGTCTTTCCCCAGCGCGGCTTCACATAGACTCGAGCTCGTAGCCGAGGAGGGAGATATAGACATTCAGCTAGGCGGCTTCCTGGACTTCTCCTCAGTGGACTGGCCGGAACACGTGAGCTTCGTAGTCTTCTTTGCCGGCTGCAATTTCAGGTGTCCGTGGTGCCAGAACGGAGACTTGGTCCCGGCTGGCTCGGGCAGACCAGCGAAGCTCGGGGAGATTTTCGAAAGGCTGGTCAGGTCCATCCCCGTGGTCGAGGCAGTTGTCGCAACTGGAGGTGAGCCGACCCTGCAGCCTCAAGCCTTGGCCGCTTTGTTCAGGGGCTCAAAGAGGCTGGGGCTCGCAACGTTTCTGGACACGAACGGTAGCGTGCCGGCTGTGATCTCGGACCTCGCGAATAAGAACCTGCTGGACTATGTCTCGGTAGACTTGAAGGCCAGACCTGAACCTGACAGCTACGCGAAGGCGACTGGCCTCTCTCCAGGAGAAGCGGCGGAATTCATTGCCAGAGTCTGGGAGTCGGTTGAGGAGTGTAGGAGGCAAGGCGTCCGCTACGACTTCCGAACCACGATAGTTCCGGGTGTATGCGATGCGGAGATGGATGTGGTCGAGATAGCAAAGAGGGTGGCCGGGGCTGAGGCCTACTGGCTGCAGCAATATGAACCCTCCCCACGGGCTCTGTCGGAACTCTACAGAAAGATGAAGCCTGTGAGACACCAAGTCGTAAGGGAGCTTGCACTGGCTGGAGCCAAAGCTGCACCTTCCACCAGAGTTCTCACAAGAACCAGGGGCAACGGCATCGTCGAGGAAAGCCCGAAGCAAAGCGCCTAGCCATACGTCGCAGATTTCCTCACGTCGAGCAGCTGCTCCGCAAGGCCCCTTGCTATTGGCTCTAGCATTCCTTCCCTGTTTGTTACCCAGATGACCTCCTCACCATGCTTCTCCCTGAAGAATCGATAGAGGCCCCGAATCTCGTCCTGAAGCCTGGGATCGGACTCATATGCGAGATCGGCCATCCTCTGTTTCTCCAGCTTTCTCTCCACCCACCTACTCCTGGTGGCCTCGTCCACGTCAACAATCACGTAGCGGTCGGGCTTCACCACTACGTCTTGGCCTAGCCGCTCCACCGTCTCGATGAGGATCTCCAAATCCTCGTGTTCAGCCAGGCCAGGGCGGGATCTTCGTATCAGGGCCAAGCCATAAACGAGGGAGCAGAGATAATACCTGTCTATGAAGAAGAAGTCCAGGTTCTTCTCGACTATCTGCCTCTTCATTATCTTCGAGTCGTCTGTGGTGTTGGCGAGAAAGAGCAGCATACGTGTGAGCGCGTCGACGTTCGCTGAGTTGCCGTAGGTCTTGGCAAGAGACCCCGAAAACGTGTCGCTGGGCGTCTTGTAATGTCCAACCTCGAACCCCT
Source organism: Nitrososphaeria archaeon (assembly GCA_041862235.1). Taxonomy (GTDB): domain Archaea; phylum Thermoproteota; class Nitrososphaeria_A; order Caldarchaeales; family JAVZCJ01; genus JBGVSY01. Next base: position 3,319 of record JBGVSY010000130.1, read on the forward strand.
CCTTCGAGAGCATTTCCCCGGCCTTGTTCTTCAAACTCGTCTTTCCCGACGAGTCTACCCCTTCCCAAACCACAATCAAGACATCGTCTATCAAAGAACCAGACCTCCAAGCCCAGGCGAAACCGGCTCCGCCTTGCCTTATTAACCGCTCTCTTGATGATCGGTCGAATGAGACAAACCATTTTATCCATCAGGGGATGGGCACGAGCAGTCGGTTCTGGATCGCTCAATGAGGGTGGGTCTTGGCTCTTGACGATGAAGGTCGAGGTCAGTACAGCTGTACATGGAACCGAGAGCCCGGAGAAGGTCATCAGGGCTGTGAAGAACATCTTCCCACGGCTCAAGGTGAGGCTTGTTTCGGAAACAGGTGAAGAGAGGCTGGAAGCAGAGGGCGCAGGCAAGGAAAGCTTGGAGAGATTCAGAAAGATCCTTTCCTCTAGAAGGATTAGGTCAGCGGCCAAGTCGACAATGCTTCAGGGTAGAGCGAGGAGAAGGTTGACCTTCTACCTGCACAAGCAGGCCGCGTTCGCAGGGCAGGTTTCGTTCTGTGAGAGTCACTTGGAGTCCCCTCTGGGACCAATCCGCGTCACCCTGACCGGCACCAATCCGGACGAGATCGTCGAGTGGCTTACAGCCAGGTGAGGAAAAGACGCGGATCTGCATCTCGAACATCCACCTCTACAAACAGCCCTTGGATAGGACATTGAAGATGATGGAAAGCTCTACGTATTCCATTTGGGAGATCATGGACGAGAGCCCCAACACCCTCACAGATGACACGATCAGCAAGATCGTCGCCCTGATGCAGTCACGTCAGCTCGAGATCAACGTTCATGCACCTTTTACGCCAGTAGGCTACTCCTCAATCGACGAGCAAACGCGAAGACACAGCTTGGAGAGGTTGCTCAACACGATCAGGCACGCGAGGTCGCTGAAATCCAAGTACGTTGTCGTGCACCCTGCCCAGCGGTACGGTGTTGACCCAGAGGCGGAGTTTCAGCTTTTCATCAAGGGGATCGAGGAGATGGCACACGAAGCCGGCGAAGGCATGTGGGTGCTAGTGGAGAACGCCATAGCTGGGACCCCGCTCTTCAACTCAACCGCAACGGAATGCAAGGCGTTCTTCGACTCGATATCAGAGGAGAACGTTGGTCTCTGCTTCGACGCCGGGCACGCCAACATTGGGGAAGGGATCATGTCGTATGCTCACACACTATTCCCTTGCATACGTAACATACACATCCACGACAACGACGGGACGAGAGACTCCCACCTGGAGGTTGGGGCTGGAACCGTCGAATGGAGTCTCTTGCTTACATACGTGAAGAAGAAGAGGTACCGACACTACCTGACCGTCGAGACCGTGTGCGATCCATTTCGTAGCGCCGGTTGGATAAGCGCGTTTTCCAGTGACTGAACGGTTTGTTCACGTTTCAGGCATGGGCTCCTCCTTGATGCGCAGTTCCAGAGATGCTAGGTCTTCAGGAACTTCGGAGGCACGGAATATGGTTCTAGCAGGGTCCAACAATACATCGACTTTGTCATGGTAGCGCGGGCTTATGTGAAAGAGGAAAAGCCGCTCAACTCCCGCCTCCTTCGCCACTTGAGCTGCCTGAACACAGGTGGAGTGGCCTTCCAAGTCAGCTCTCTCTTCCAGGGACTGGTCAAACGAAGAGTCATGGATCAGCACATCCGCACCTTGCGCCAACTCCACAAGGCTCAAGCACGGCCTTGTGTCCCCGCTGTAGACCACCTTTCTCCCTCTCCTCATGGGGCCGGTCACAGCCCCTGGATCGATATCTTTCCCGCGAAAGTTCACTTTTCTTCCCTTCTGGAGCTCTCCCCACAGAGGACCACGGGGTAACCCGATCTCCTTCAGCTTGTCAACGAGCATCCTGCCTTGACGAGGATTCTCCTCGAAGCAATAGGCTAGACTATCCACGAGGTGGTCCACCGAAGCGGTCTTTACAGAGTAGCGGCTGCACTCGCATGCTGTTTCCCCTCCCTCAACCTCATGAACCTCGATGGGGAACGATACGGCTCCTTGACAGCTCTCGAACATCAGGTCCAAGGACCGAGCCAACCCTGGGGGGCCGTACACCCTTACTCCTTCTTCTCTTCCCAACATGGACATGCTGTAGAACAATCCCGGAAGGCCTAGTATGTGATCGCCGTGAAGGTGGGAGATGAATACCTGGAAGTCCTTCTTGAAGCCGACCCCAGCGGAGACCATTTGCCTTTGCGTGCCTTCTCCACAGTCGAAGAGGAGAAGGCTGGCTCCATACCTCAAGGCAATCGAGGGTAGCGACCGCGTCCGGCTCGGCATGCCGCCGCTCGTTCCCAGAAATACGATCTTGAGGTTGGTCAAAGCTTCCTCAGCACCAGCAGTTTCCTGGTTAGACGGTCGTGGATAAAGATCGTGTGGCGTTCAACCAGCTCATATCCAAATCCCGCGGCCACTTCCTCGAGACCCATCTCTTGCGGAACCGTCATGCACACGTATCCCCCGAGCCTAAGGCAGCCGTACGCTTCGGGCAGGAATTCCTCCAGCACCCTCTCCGGTGAGAGACCCAGAGTCGTAGAAGATCTGCCATATGGTGGATCGGTCACTATCGCGTCCCAGCCGCTTCTCAGCGGTGTCCTTCGAGCGTCCGCGGCTATGGGAGCGTCGTAGTCTGTGAGGTAGTGCCTAAGGTTCCTGAGGGCGCCCTTGCAGATCCACTGCTTCAACTCCAGCCCCACGGCTCTGCAGCCCATCAGCCTGGCTTCGACTAGGAGGCTTCCGGTCCCTGTGAACGGGTCCAGCACAGAGTCTCCACGTCCAACCCTGGTCATGTTGATCATACACCTGGCAAACTTGGGTTGGAGCGCGGTAGGCAGGAAGAAGGGGCGGCGGGAGGCTCTCCTGTTGTAGAACTCTCTACTCTTTCTCCGCCCCAACCTTAGACCCATCACGGAGAATCCTTCGCAACAGACCACTCTAAGTAGGTGGGTCGGGTTGTCGAGCCTTACGCGCAGATCCCTCGCCTTACTTAGTAGGCAGGCGCCTATCTCACGCTCAGCTCTGGGCACGTCGATCCTGGCCCCTCCCAGCGCACTTGCTCGAACGGCTATGGTTGACCCCGCCGGCAGAATCCTGTCGAAACCAGTCTCTTCGATCTTCTTGATCAACTGCCTCCAGTCGCCCTCTGCCTCCACCAGGCGTAGGCATCCCTCTCTGACGTAGGCCGATCTGCCGATCACCGTGGGCACACATTCAGAGGGTGCTTCGAGCATTGCCAGCTGGATGCTTCTCCGAAGGTTGCGGTAGGGATAGCCTTCTGCTTGGAGAACCGCCTCGAGCTCAGAGGCAGGAAGAGTGGGGTTTTCACCTGAGAGCACAAAGAAAAGCGAGGGCATGGCGAACCCTACGGTGCGGTCACAAGAGCTCGCGATAGAACCTCCGCCACAGATACACCGCTGTATTTGCTCGGCACGGTGTCCGTGCCCAGAAGCATATGAGCCCCAGCTCGAAGGAGCTTCTTGTCTGCGTTTCTCACTAGGAGGAGATGAACTGCGCCGACAAAGATCCTGGACGCTTTCGCCGCCTTCAGCTGCTTCACTATCTCGATCATTGTGCTTCCCGTGCTTATGATGTCGTCGACCACGGCAACATCCCGGCCGCGCAGGTCTTCTCGGTCGAGTCTTACCTCAACTACACCTGTTAGTCGATCTCTGGATGTTCTGGCCACAACGTGCTCGGCTCCGATTATGTCGCAAGCCTCGGCAGCAACTTTTTCCCCTTCCTTGCCTCCTGTGACGACCACAGGGTTCTTCAAGCCGCGCTTCGCTAGCGCGGTACATAGGAGGGGGACGGCTGATTCGTTTGAGAAAGAGAATCCTGCGTTGGTGAAGGCTTTGGGGCTGTGGACATTCACCGTGATCAACCGTTCGACCCCGACAGCTGTCAGAGCCTGGAGGACGCTCGATAGGCTCACCACCTCTCCTTCCATGAACATCTTGTCCTGCCTTGCGTAAGCCATGTAGGGAACAACAGCGGTGATCGCCTTGGCTCCTCTCTGCCTGGCTCCGCTGCAAAGCAGTAGGAGCTGAATCAGGTTTCGGTCCTGAGGAGGGGAGGTGCTCTGGATCACCGCTACCTCCTTGCCCTGTATGTCCGTGAGGAACCGGAAGTAAGACTCCCCGTCGGGCTGATACTTGAAAGCCAGTTCACAGACAGGAGAACCGCTCAGAGCGGCCGTCCTTCTGGCGAGGTCTGTCGACGCCGGTCCGGGAACTATGATCATAGGTCTTTTCCTTCCTTGCCGGGGCTTCACCCTGCCACGATCGCTATCTTCTCCCCGCAAATGTTACACCTCATGTCCGGGTCTAAGTTCCACCGGGTTATGCTGTAGCCGAGACGTTCCACCGCAACCCTTCCACATTCGGGGCAGTGGGTGTTATCTGTCTTACTACCAGGAATGTTTCCACCGTAGACGTAAGGTATCCCCCTCTCCTTGGCGAACTGTACAGTCTTCTCTACTACTTTGACGGGAGTGGGAATGACGTGACTCATCTTATACATTGGAAAGAATCGGCTGAAGTGAAGAGGGGTTTCACGCCCCATGTAACGCAGATGCCAGTCGCACAGCCTCTCTATGTCTCGGGGGTCATCATTCAAACCAGGGATGATCAAGTACGTAATTTCCACGTGGACGCCGTTTTCCACCATCCTTTTGGAAACCTCCAGAACGGGCTCAAGCTTCGCGCCACAGTACTTCGTGTAGAAGTCTGGGTTGATGCTCTTCACGTCGACGTTGGCTGCGTCAACGTAGGGGAGAAGCGCCGTTAGCGCCTCCGGCGTCAGGTAGCCGTTGGTTACCAGCACGTTGTACATGTTCTCCTTCTTCGCCAGCTTCGAGGTATCTAGTACAAACTCAAACCATATCAGCGGCTCGTTGTAAGTGTAAGAGATGATCCGGCTTCCCTCCCTATTCGCTCTTTCGACAACCTGTTCAGGTCTGAAGGAGGTCGTGGGCACGTCGCCCACCCCCGCTTGGCTTATGCTGTAGTTCTGACACCAGGGACACCTGAACGAGCAGCCAAAGGTCGAGATGCTAAGAGTCTCTTCCCCCGGGAAGAAGTGGTAGAGAGGCTTCTTCTCGACGGGATCAAGAGCAATGCTCGTTATCTCTCCGTACGCCAAACTGTAGAGACATCCGTTGTCGTTGTATCTAGTCCGACAGACACCGAACTTTTCCGGGAGGATGATACAGCGATGTGGGCAGATCCCGCAGCGCACCCTGCCGTCTCCCAGTTTCTCGTACTGCAGCGTCTCGACCTTCAAGCCTCTTCACAGCGGAGCGGGCAAGCCGCGAATAATTAGCTTTCTTCAATCCTGGGGGATAGGCAAATATGGAGGCGGGCATCAAAGGCCTCGAGCTATGTGGCGTCTTCTCAGGCCCGACACTGTAACGGCTTTCCAAGACGACAGGGTGAAGAAGTCCATTCCCAGGTACATAGATGCTGTTGAGAACAGGAGGGTCGCACAGTTCCAAGTGTTGAGGAAGATTCCCGTCGCCTTCAAAACGGAGCAGGCGCTAGAAGAACTCTGGCAGCTTCACGGAGATGGGGTGAGACGGTTCAGAGAGATCCTCGGAAGACTAGATGCCGGCGAGCTCTCGATGAAGAGCCTTCGGACACCTAAGATCAACCTCTTGGATCTCAAGGCTGAGATCGCTGATAGGCTCGTGCAGAATTGCGTTCTATGTGAAAGGCGTTGCCAAGTCAACCGCAAGGAGGGCGACAAAGGCGTCTGCGAAGCCGGCTTCGACATGGAGGTCTCGTCCTTCTTCCGCCACATGGGAGAGGAACCGCAGATATCCCCGTCCTTCACGATCTTCACGGTTCACTGCAACTTCTTCTGCCAACACTGCCAGAACTGGAGCATAAGCAGGGCATTCGAGGAAGGGGAGGTGGTGAGCCCCAGGATCATGGCTGCGCTGATCGATGAGGCCCGTAAGAATGGAAACAGAAACGCAAACCTCGTCGGAGGAGATCCCGGGCCTTGGCTACATGCTTGGCTGAAGGTGTTTCAGCACGTGAAGAGCTCTATACCTGTCGTCTGGAACTCCAACATGTACCACAGCTCGGAGGCCGCCAGTCTCCTAGAAGGTTTCGTTGACCTCTTCCTCTCGGACTACAAGTACGGTAACGATAGATGTGCAACAAGGTATTCCAAAGTCCCAAGGTATGTGGAGGTGGTGTCTAGGAATCACCTGCTGGGCGCTAGGCACGCCGAATTCTTGGTTCGCGTCCTAGTGCTCCCCAACAACAATTCTTGCTGCACTCGCCCGGTACTGGGCTGGATCAAGGAGAACCTTGGAGCCAACACCCTGGTCAACATAATGGACCAATACCGCCCGGAGTACCTTGCCAAGAACTACCCCGAAATGAACAGGAGGCTGCGCGCAGATGAGTTCTCCGAGGCTGTCGAGATAGCGAGGGAGGTCGGTCTGGAGAACTTCATGACGTAGCTGCCTATGGCTGAGCCTTCATTCTATGTTGGCGTGGTGCCGCATCACGTCCTCCTCGAGCAGGTGAAGGATGTTCATCAATTCACTCACTATACCGTCTAGGAATATCATGCAGTTGGTTTCGAAAAGCGTTCCAAGAGGTAGGAGTGATTCGTGTACGCCAAGTATCTGGCGGGAGAAGTAGTCTGTACGACGAGACACTTTAGTCCTGCCGGGCACCTCTACCACGACGGAGGCGAGTTTCGCTAGACGTGAATTGGGGAAGCTTGTTATGGCCGCCACCCGTGCGCCAACCTTCTTCGCTGCCTTAGCTGCTTCCACAACCAGCGCAGTGGAGCCCGAGCCGGACACCGCTATCAGAATATCGCCTTTGCCCAGCGGAGGGGTTATGGTCTCTCCTACAACATATGCGTCGTACCCAAGATGCATCAACCTCATGGCGAAGGAACGGCCAACCAAACCCGTTCTCCCCGCACCGATCACCAGTACCTGCTTGTCCGTGGCTCTGGCCCTCAGAAGATCGCTAACTAACCTGTCCACCTGATCTGCCCGGATCTTTCCGAGCGATTCCTTGACCCCGCTCAGAATCTCCTCGGTAGCCTTGGAGAAATACTTCATGAGCGTCCGCCCGAGGTCTTGTCTACGGGGGGCTACATAACGTTAATGTGAGGGCCTCAGGCGCGGCCCGCCTTGGTCGGTGTCCATGTGGCGGGCGTCGAGCAGAGATCGGATATTCGCTGTCCTCTTCATCCCCATGCCCGAGGTTTGAGCCAGCTCGGATTCACTGGCCGCGAATATGTTCCTCAGGATTCAAAAACGACGGAGCAGACCGATCGATTTTCGGCAACACGCTTATACGTGGCTGGAGCGGTGACACAGAGGAATGCCAGCAAGTCATCTCGTCTCGCTCGGCTTGGCTTTGATTCTCGTGGGGTTCGCTATCACATTCATCGCCTTGTTGTTACTCAGCTTCTTCCGTGAGCGAACGAGGAAAGCTGAGAGGCGAGGTGGCGCCGTCATCCTCATAGGGCCGGTTCCAATAGTGATAGGATCTGATCCCGGAGCAGCAAAGACGATCATGGTACTTGCGATAATCCTATTGGCGGCCGCTGCAATCCTCTTCCTGGTTTTGAGGGCGGTTTGACTTGTCTTCGCCTTGCGAAGCTTGCGGAGCAAGCAGGAGCAGATTTTTGTGCTCTTCATGCGATGGAAGGGTCTGCGAGAACTGCATCGACCTCGAGTCTTGGACCTGTAAACGATGCTCCACACAGCATGATCGACCGGGCCAGCAACAGGTCGAAGCGGCTCCTAGAGTGAGGTCTGTCTCCCTTCCACAGATCCTCTTGGTGATTGGTCTGGCGACAGTCGTGCTGGGCTTTGCGGTTCTTTTCGCAGCCGGTATCCTCGCGGGCGGAGATGTCTCTGCAGGCGGAGTCGTGTTCATAGGACCCATCCCCATCATCTTCGGCTCAGGGGGAGACCCAGCGTCAATCGCCCTGGTTTCGTTTCTGGCATTGGCCGCGATAATCGCCGCCTTTTACTTCCTCTTTCTGAGGCGGAGAGAGTCAGAGAAGGCGCGGAAGGTTTTTCTCTCTGCTCCTTAATGCTTCAGCGGCGGGCAACGATGCCGTACTGCACGGAATGCGGGGGCAAGCTCATGTATGACAGAAGCGTCAAGCAGTATGCATGCCAGAGCTGCGGCGCGACATTCACAAGCCAGGAGTTGCTTGAGAGCAGACAGAAGGTCTTCCAGAGCAGGTCAAAGGGCGACGACGAGGCGAGAAAGCAACGAGAGTATCTTGAGTGGTGGCTGTCCGACAAGAAGAAACGGAAGCCTTAGCAGTCAGCGCGCAGTGAGCGATCCCCTTTGGAACCTCGTGTAGGAGCGGCAGCCAACCGAGAGGGAAAGATGGCGGACGGGGGTTCATAGGGGGTCGTTGCGTGCAGACAATTTTCATTCTGGGGACGGCTGGCTCCGGGAAATCGAGCCTTACGGCCACGTTTTACGAATGGCTACGGGACCAAGGCCAGTCCTCCATGACGGTCAACCTTGACCCCGCTGCGGTGGCTCTTCCATACGACCCCGACGTTGATATTAGGGAATACGTGGATTATGACAGGATAATGGCTCAGATGGGCCTCGGCCCAAACGCAGCTTTGATCAGATCGGTTCGAGAGATAGCCAGAAACATCGAGGAGCTGCGACGGGAGGTGCAGAACTCAGGTGTTGACTTCGCTCTAGTCGATACACCGGGGCAGCTGGAGCTCTTCGCCTTCAGGAATGAGGGAAGAGTGATCTGTGAGAATCTGGCGCCCCTACCCAAGGGATCCTTCTTCCTCTTCGACCCAGAGTTCTGCGGCACCCCACGAAACTTTGCTATCGACCTGTTCCTGGCCGCCTCAGTAAACCTCTCAATCGACCTACCAATGATCCTCGTCCTCAGCAAGAGCGACATCGTTCCCGAGAGCGAGTTGAGAAAGATCATGGGCTGGATGGACGAGGAGGAAGCACTCATCCTTGAGATCGAAAACAGTCTTAAGGGACGTGACCTAGACGTGTCGCTGGAAGTGGTCAGCGCGGTGCACAGCCTCGCTGGTCAGTTTCCCTTGATCCCGGTTTCAGCCACGGAGTTCAAGGGATTTGCCCGGCTCCTCGCGCTTGCTACGAGAATGCTGGGAGAAGGAGAGATAGAGCTGAGGTAGGTGAATCCGGCTGACTCAGGAGACCGAGGATGAGATAGCCGGGTTGAGGGAAGAGCTGAACGGACTCACCTCTCAACTCGACGAGGCGCTGGAAGATGGGAGAAGAAGCGCTGACTCGAGAGACGCCTATCACTCCAAGATGAAGGACGCCAGAGCCAGGATTGCCGAGCTGAGGCAGAAGAGGCAGGAATTGTCTCAGCAGATCGATGAAGCGTTTGCAGCGTCGCAGGCACTGAGGCGGTCGATGAGGGAGAAGATCCAGGAAGCCGAGAACGTCAAAAGCATCCTCAAGTCAACCAAGGTCGGCTACTACACGGCTGAGAAGCTGGAGAGAAAAATAGCGAAGGCGGAGTGGAGAATACAGACCGGGCTTATAGGCCCTAAGGAGGAGAGGAGACTCTTTGAAGAGATATCGCGGGTGGAGAGGATGCTCGAGGAGACAAAGGTCAAGAGGGGAACCCTGAGGAGGCTGAGGGGCCTCAGCGATCAGATAGATGAGATCAAGAATGCGTTGAAGAAGAACTCCGACAAGATAGAGTCTCTTATGAGGAAAAGGCCGGCCCTGACGCGCGAGATAAGAGATCTTGCCAGGGAATACAGAAAACTTAGGAAGCTCGGGGATGAAAGCCACGAGAAATTTGTTCGAGCACGGGTACTTCAGAGGGGAATCGAGGACAAGAGGATACTCGTGATATCTCGCCTTAAGGCTCTGGGCTACAAAGCGAGAACAGCAAGACAGACCGCTGTCAAAAAGAGGGAGCACGCCTTGAAGCAGAGGATAGTCGCCACGGCGGCGGAGAAGATGAAGAGGGGAGAGAAGCTCTCGTTCGAGGAGTTCCGCATTCTGATGGAGCAAGACCAGGCGGAGGAGGAGGCTGGACATCAGTCATAGTGTTTCTAGATTCCCCGAAAAGATTAGGATTATATTCAGCAACAACAAACGTATCTGTGCAGCTTCACGTACCCGGTGACGGATTGTTGTCCCATACGTCGAAGGATAAGATCTTGGTTCTGGTGGTTGACAGGGACAACGATCTAGGGGGAAAGACCGGGCTGCCTACCCCTGTAATCGGTCGGGCCAAAAACCTTGAGGCTGCTTCGTCCCTGGTCTTGGCTGACCCAGAGGAAGCGGATGGGAACGCGATGTTCGCTGCGATATCTGTCCTAGACGATCTCTCCGCCAAGTACGGAAAGGAGAACGTCGAGGTATCCACCGTGGCTGGTCTCCCCGACGAAAGCATTGAAGGAGACCGCAAGATAGGCGAAGAACTGAGGCAGGTCTTAGAGAGCTTCCCAGCCGAGAAATGCGTGGTAGTGAGCGACGGTTACAGCGACCAAGAGACACTTCCTATCGTCTCTTCCCGCATACCCATAATGTCTGTACGGAGAGTAGTTGTTCGGCACAGCGAGTCCGTGGAGGAGACGTGGGCCGTTCTCTCTAGGTACGCTAGGAAGGCAATCTTCGACCCCAAGTACTCGAGGATAATCCTCGGCATCCCGAGCTTGCTCTTTATCTTGGTAGGGGCACTCGTTGTCCTCGGGCTGGGTCAAATCGCGCTGCCCGTACTGGTCATTGCCCTGGGAGCCATAATGTTCATCAGAGGCTTCGGGTTGGACAGAGCCGTCGGAAACATGGCTGCCCGCTTGTTTCATTACGCAACCTCCACCTCTGCAAACCAGATTAGGTTCTTCTCAACCCTCGTTTCTCTCTCTCTCATAACCATCGCGATTTACCTGGGAGGCAGCTCTGCGGCGTCGAAGATAGTGGCGGCCGACCCAGGTGCCCCAAGCTTCATCGATGACCCTGGCTACTGGGTTACCCAAGCACCCGCCTTCGTCGGGATGTTCATAAACGGCACCATCGACATACTCACGCTCGGCGTGCTCGCCGTTGTCTTGGGCAACGGCTTCTTCTTCTACATAGTCAGGTACCCGCGCTTCTGGAGGATGCTTCAGGCTTTGGTCGTCACGCTATGGCTCTGGGCCTTCTTCAGACGTATCGGCTTCATACTGGAGTTCGGGGATCGTATCGAGCCTTCAATAATGGATCCCTACGTCCTCAGACTGATACTCATCGTGGTGCTAGGCCTCGTGACTATCTCCCTGACGTTCGTGTTGACCAGAATGCTCAGAAGGAGGTATGCTTCATTCTTCAAGAGGGGCGGGTCGCAGGCCGGCGGCGAGTGACTCCTTACGAAAGAGGCCTCTTGAGGACGGCGACTATATGACTTATCTTTCCGTGAGATCCATTCGAGCCAAGGTGTACAAGGACCGATGAGCCTGCTTAGAACAACCCTACGCTGGATCGGTGCCTACTGGATCTACGAGAAGTGGCTGACCGAGCAGGTTAACAAAGGGGATATGCCGCGACACGTCTCCCTAATTCTAGACGGAAACCGGAGGTGGGCTGACAGGCACAAGCTTCAGAGCTGGGTGGGTCATGAGCAAGGCTCGAAGGTCGTGGGTGACCTTCTCGACTGGTGTCTCGATCTGGGTATAGAAACGGTGACCCTGTACGCCCTCTCCACCGAGAACCTGAGGAGGAGCCCGGAGGAGGTCAAGCAGATCACCGACATACTGAGGAAGAAGGTTGCCGAAGCTAGACGGGATCCCAGAATCCGTGAGCACCAAGTGAGAGTCACCGCTCTGGGGAGAATCGAACTGCTTCCGCCTGACCTCCGAGTTGAGCTGAGGGAACTCGAGAGAGAAACCAAGGGCTACGACGGACACTTCCTGAATGTGGCGGTCGCGTATGGAGGCAGAGACGAGATCGTCGATGCTGTGAGGGAGATCTCGGGGAAGGCAGCCAAGGGGGAGATTACTCCGAGCGACATCGACGAGGAAATGGTAGAGGCCAACTTGTACACAGCGAAGATACCCGACTCAGATCCTGACCTGATCATCCGGACATCCGGCGAAGAGAGGATAAGCAACTTCCTTCTTTGGCAGTCAGCATATAGCGAATTCGTCTTCTTGGATGTCTACTGGCCAGCCTTCAGGAAGATCGACCTGCTCAGAGCGATTCGAACATACCAGCACAGAAGCAGGAGGATGGGCCTCTAGCAAGCCGCCTCCGATTCATCGATACTTTTTCACCTATATTAGGGGGGCCGCTAGACCTACTCGAGCTATCGGGGAGAGCTTCCGATGGTCTACATAAAGAGGGTTTCTCTCTCAGGCTTCAAGTCATTCGGCCCTAGAAAGCAGACCATACGCCTTGACAAAGGGTTGACCGTGATGACCGGCCCTAACGGCGGAGGGAAATCGAACCTCTTCGACGCCGTCCGCTTCGCCCTGGGAGAACTGAGCCCACGCTCCCTGAGGGTAGGCAGATTCTCAGAGCTGGTACACAACCCTGGGGGAGATGGACGTGGGGCATCCTTCGCAAGGGTTTCGGTCTGCTTCCACAACCCGGACCGAGACATCCCTCTTGACTCGTCCGAGGTTACGATCTCCCGCAAGCTGATGCCGTCCGGCGAAAGCGAGTACAGGGTGAACGGGAGGAGTGTTTCCAGAACTGACATCCTTAACATGCTTGCCGCCGCCAACATCCGTTCTTCTGGCTTCAACGTCCTGCCCCAAGGCTCCGTCATAACCATCGCTGAGATGAGCCCGGCCGAAATGAGGAAAATGCTGGACGGGATCTCTGGGGTCTCCGAGTTTGAGAGGAGAAGATCAGAGGCGGAGATACAGCTAGCGGTAGCAGAGAAGAACCTTGATGTCGCGAAAGCCAGCACCGCTGAAGTGAGAAGGAGGGTAAGGCAACTCGGGGTCGAGAGAAACCAGTACCTGAGAAGCCGGTTCATTGAGAGGGAGCTGAGACAGATCAGAGGGATGCTCGTTTCCGAGCGTCTGATCCAGGCAGAGGCCTCCGTTTCCTCGGTAGCCCGGGAAGAGGCGCAGCTGAGGTCGAAAATGGCAGGGCTCAGCGATCGCAAGAAGAATCTCGTTGACGAGAAAAGGAAGATCGACGCCGATGCATCTTCGCTCGAGAAAGAACTCGCTGCCCTGGAGCGAGAGAGGTTGCGTGACATGGTGGCCGAGCTTGAGGCAGCCAGAGAACAGCGTCTGGAGATGAAGACCGAAATCAGAGTCCTTGAAGCCAAGAAGGAGTCGCTCACATCAGACAAAGAGGATCGGCTCCAGCTCACATCAAGACTGCTGAAGGTGGACGAGGAGAGCGAGGCAAGAACAGAGGAGATAGAGATCTCCAGGGCTGAGCTCGTGGCCGAGAGAGACAATGTCAGACATGCCCTCGAAAGCCTGGCCGAAAGCTACTCGGCTCTAACGGAGGAGGAGACAAGCCGGAGGGCAAGAACAACAGAGCTGCAAGCTAAGATAGCCGCGCTCAACATCAAGATTACTCAGAGCACTGCTGAAGCAGAGGCCGCTGCCTCCAGAACGAAGACCCTCCAGCAGGTAATCTCATCAAGCAGAGACGAGATCGCGCGTCTTGAGGAGCGAATTCAATCTACAGCCTCTCTGGAGTCGGAAGCGACCTCTCAGGCCGCTGAAGCTTCGAGAGGCATCGACGATATCCAACTACGGATCGAGGGGGAGCGACGGAAAGCCGAGGAGATCGCTCTGCACAGGAATCAAGCCAAGACCCTCCTTCACGAAGCGGAGAAGCTGTTGGCTGGAGCCAGCGCTGCTAGGGAGACCGCGCTGCTTGTCCACTCCCGCAACCTTCTTCTCGCCAACACCCAGCGTCTCATAGATGGCGGATCGATCCAAAGCGTGCAGGGCAGGCTCTCCAGTTTCCTCGAGATCCCCCCGGATCTAAGGCCGGCAGTTGAGTCGGCGTGTTCAGGCTGGCTCCAGGCCGCGTTGCTCGAGGATCAAGCCATGGCTGAGAGGCTGGCTCGGCTTATGTCATATCTGGGAGCCACTGGGAGGACTATCGCAGCGAGTTCACCTAGCTCGAAGGCCAGAAGTACGCGGGACCAATCGATCCAATCATCGTTGCTCTTGGACAGCGTCGACGTGAGCGGGAAAGATGCGTCGAAGGCTGTTCAGGAAATTCTGGGAGATGTCTATCTAGTTGAAACGGCCCAAGAGGGAAGGATGGTCGCAGAGAAGGGATGCAGAGCGGTCTCGAGACAAGGCGTCATGTTTCTGCCCGGAGGTCGAACAGAGTTCCCGGCAAGACCAGCTGCGGAGCTAGAGAGGGCAAATGAGGAAGACCTTGCGGCTCTGAAGAAATCCGTGAAGATGTTGAGGACGTTGCTTGAAGAGAAGGCGAAATCCCGTGGAGAGATCGAGAAAGAGCTTTCGGCACTTCTACATCTGAAGTCTGATCTTCAAGAGAGACTCTCTGATCTCCGGCAGCGGATCAGCGTCCTCCAGAAGGAGAAGCTGGATCTCGTTCAAGAGAAGGAGAGAATCCTCTCAACGGCATCTTCCCTCGAAGCCGAGGCAGCGTCAACAGCCTCGACCGCAGAAGCGATGAGAAGTGAGGTCGAAACACTAGGATCCTCGCTCGACGCGGTCAAAGCCGAGCTCGAGGCGGAATCTACGTCTTCGGTTGAGGACAGGGTTCGAGAGCTGAGGAGCCAGGAAGCCGCACTGTCGGAGCGGTTTTCTCAGATCGAGTCCAAGATTTCGGCTTTGGATGCCGAGGAAAAGGGAATCCGGCAGAACATCTCTCGATCCAAGGCACAGCTGGAGCAGTGGCAGGAAGCCGCTGATGCAGCGGAATCCGGTGTCAAAGAGGTAGATGCCGGGATTGAGGAGCTACAGTCAAGCGTCAAGAGACAGAGAGAGCTGGAGAAGGAGCTCGAGCGCAGAAGGGATGAAATCGAGCGCTCTTCAGAGGACCTTAGAACGAGGCTAGACGAACGCAGAGGAGCCATCAGAAAAATCGACGAAGGAATATCAGAGATCGACCAGTCACTTCAGGATCTGAGTTCGCAGAACCAGGCCTTGAGCTCACGGAAGGCCGAACAGAACATAGACGTCAGGCTGCTGAGGGCTAGACTAGAGTCCCTGGGCTTCGAGCAGCCAATCCCCGTAGGTGACGTTGATTTGGGGAAGGCCGAAAAAAGAGCCAGCGACCTTGAAAGAGAGCTCAGCGACCTAGGGTCCGTGAACCAGCTGGCGCCCAAGCAGTACGAGGAGATCGTAGGCGACTACAAGGTTAGGGCGGTCAGAATAGCCGAACTTGAGCGCGAAAGGGAAGAGATCATCAGTTTCATAGAGGAGATCGACAGAGACAAACTTGAGACCTTCATGGATTTCTTCGCACGGGTATCGTCCAGCTTCAACAGCTACTTCAACCGCCTCACTGGGGGGTCCGCTCGACTTGAGCTGGAAGACGAAGTAGATCCCCTATCGTCGGGAGTAGAGATGCAACTGCAGTTCGTGGGTAAGCCTTCGAGAGTTTCCGCCGCCGCGAGTGGAGGAGAGAAATCCGTCGCCGTCATAGCTCTCCTGCTAGCTCTTCAGGGACTAACACCTGCCTCATTCTACATCTTCGATGAGGTCGACGCCCACATGGATGTTAGGTACAGCAAAAACCTGGCCGAGCTTCTGAAGGAGAATGCGCATGACACACAGATCATAGTCGTCTCCCTCAAGGACATATTGGCCGAGCACGCCGACAAACTGATAGGCGTATACCCCAAGCAGACTGAGTCCCACATAGTGACCACAAAGCTCTAGGAGCGGTGTGAACCGAGATTGACCTCTAAGGAAGGAAACAGAGAGCCGCCATGGATCAGGACCCCTTGGAGGATACTCTTCGAGGTGACGCGACTATCAAAGATCAAGCCGTGGGACATCGACCTAGGAGGCTTGATCAACTCTTTCTCACAGGAGCTTAGGAGAAGGGGGTTCGTTGACTTCTCCGCGGCCGGGGTGGTTCTTCTCTCTTCATCCATCATACACAGAGCCAAGACAGAGAGCATACTGGAGGCCGATCAACCCAAGACACCGAAGCAGCCCTCAACGGACTACGTGCCTCCTCCTATTCAACTTGCAGTGAGATCGGACTACACCACTACAACAATGGGAGAACTTGTGGCAGCCCTCGACAGGGTCCTCAGAGACATGGCTGCGGTCCAAGAAGCCGCACCCCCCGCCCCACCCTCCATGGACATCAAGGTCGAGGATTTCCTCTTGAGGATAGAGGAGGAGATGACCGACCTTCAGGATACCATTGCCGCCATACTCGAGAAAGAAGAATCGTTCCCGTTCAGCAGATTGATTCACGGGGCGACTCGGCTCGAAGCCGCCAGGCTGTTCATTCTGCTTCTCTTCGTTGCCGCCCGAGGCGCCGTAACCCTGAGCCAAGAGGAAGACGAAGAGCTGCACGTCCGCAGAGCAGAGGTAGTTCCGCTTGAGCAGTGACAACGAAACAAGAACGGACGACAAGCTTGCTGTGCTTGAGGCCATCCTCTTCTCTTCAGCTCGACCACTGGAAGCGAAAAGCCTCATGAACGCCCTGGGCACCAAGTCCGAGCCCGATCTTCACCAACTCATCTCTGACTTGGAAAAGACCTACAACTCACCGCGACACGCTCTGAGAATCGTCACTCTACCCGGGGAGAGATACGTGATGCAGCTGAAGCCGGAGTTCACAGCCATCGTTAGAAGATACGTCAAGAGACCGCTGTTCGGCAAGGCGGTGATGAGAACGCTGTCCTTCATAGCCTACCATCAGCCCGTGTATCAGTCCCGCGTAGCCGCAGCACGAGGATCTGGAAGCTACAAACACATCAAAATCCTTGCTGAAGCGGGATTCGTTGAAGCTGAGCAGGTCGGAAGAACCAAACTACTGAATACCACGAGCATGTTCGCGGACTACTTGGGTGTAGAGAACGACCCCAAGGTTATCAAGAAACAGATTCGCAGAGCGTTGCGACAACTCGACCCGGGAGGCCAGAAGATTTAATTACAGCTCCCGGTCGGCCGATGAAAGGGGTGCGCCTCGTGCCCAAGTGGCACTCCAACCTACACAAAAGGAATAGAACCGGTGGGAAGATTCGGTCCTACAGATCCCGAAGGAAGAGAGAGAGGGGGGGACGAGCCGCAGAGACGGTTATCGGGCCGCGAGCGCTCAAGATGCGAAGAACCACCGGCAACTCCTTCAAACTGGCCCTAACCCTATCTGAGTACGCCAACGTGTGTGACCCTCAGACAGGCAAGAAGCAGCGCTTGAAGATCACTCGAGTTGCCGAGAACCCTGCCAACAGAGACTACGACAGACGAAAGGTGATCACCCAGGGTGCCGTCGTTGAGACCGAGCTGGGCGCAGCGAGAGTGACTTCTCGGCCGGGGCAGCACGGCACTCTCAACGCAGTCCTCCTGAAGCCAGCGAAGAAGTAGAGACCAGGCATGATCCGAAGAGAAGCGGCGGTAATCTGGCCTAGCTACTTTAGCAAGAACCTCTCAAGAAAACAAGGAAGAAGAGTTACCCTATCTCTGGCAGTCAGAAACCCGAGCGGCGAAACCCTGGTCGAAGCAGCCGAGTCACTGGGCATGACGGCTCAGCTTGAGGAGGGCGCTCATCCCTCAACCTGGTGGAGAGGAACCGGAAAGGTCCTCGTGACCACTAGGAAGAAGACAACCAAGAACGCGCTGATCACCGCCATCGCGAGGAAGCTGTTGGAAAAGGAAGAGATGAGGTTGCGCGAACACGCAAAAGAGAAGAGAAAGCGTTCGAGACGCAGGTAGACCCTAGAACACATGAACACTTAAATTCGAGCCTCCGAACTTCAGTCATCATGCCTGGACGAAAAAGGGGCCTAGTTCGTCTCGGGACATTCTCACAACGCCTAAAAAACGACACACTCGTCCTCACTGTGAACAGAATTCCTCCCCTGGGGGCAAACGTCTTCGACTCAGAGCTCAAGGAAGTGGGTTCGGTGTCGAACGTATTTGGACCCATCTCCCACCCCATGGTTGAGGTAAGATCCAAGAACAAGAGAGACCCGTCCAAGGGGGTCACCTTCTATCTCCGGGAGTGATGAAGACACTTGCGAAGGTTCGCCCTAGACGAAACTATCTCCAAATGTCCAGAGTGCGGAAATGTCAACCTACTCTTTGACAAGAAAAGCGGCGAGATAAGCTGCATAAGCTGTGGCTACGTCATCGTTCCGGTGATGGCAGACGCTGGCCCTGAGTGGCGAACATTCAACGGAGAGAAGGAGGACACTAGATCGCGCAGCGGCGCGCCAATTACCATGAAGATGCACGACAAGGGTCTTTCCACGAAGATCAGCTGGAGGAGGAGAGGCGGCAGGGAAATGAGCAAGGCCCAGCTGGAGAAACTGAGCACCCTGAAGAAGTGGAACAGGAGGACGCAGGTATCCAACTCCACCGAGAGAAACCTGACTCGAGCCCTATCCGAGCTCAACAGCATCTGCTCGACACTTACGATCCCGGACGCAGTCGCTGAGACGGCTTCCGTGCTCTACCGAAGAGCCATCAAACACAAACTGGTGAGAGGCCGCTCACTCAGAGGTATGGCCGCAGCAACGGTATACCTAGCCTGCAAGCAGTGCGGCGTCGTGAGGCTGCTTCCCGAGGTAGCCCGGGCCACAAGCCTCACAAAGAAGGAGGTAGGTAGGTGCTACAGGCTCGTTGTCGACGTGCTCAGCATACGCACTCCGGCGATCGACGCCAAGCTATACGTGTCGCGCTTCGTGAACAACCTAGACCTCAAGGGCGACGTGGAGTCCCTTGCACTGGAGATCCTGCGAAATGCTAAGGCAGCCGGTCTCACCAGCGGCCGCGGACCCATAGGAATGGCCGCAGCCGCGACCTATCTGGCATCAACTCTCCTCAACTACAGGAAGACCCAGCACGAGGTGGCGGAGACAGCCAAGGTTACCGAGGTCACGATAAGAAACAGGTACAAAGAAATGCTCACCAAAATAGGAATGGACGTATTCATCTAGAGGCGAGAACTTGTCACAAAAGATGAGCAAGCTGGAAGAGAGGGCGATAAAGCTTCTCCTGGAGCACGAGAGCGCGGGGATTCTCCAGTCTGACCTGTGGCACATGCTTGAGGTGACGAGCCGCGAGGGCTCCAGGATAGCCATCAAACTCGAGAACAAGGGGATGGTCAAGAGAGTCAAGGAATTCGCTAACGACCGATGGACGAGAAGGCTAGTTCCACTTGTCAGACGGATAGAGGTGGGAGCCCTGAAGGGATGTCCCTGCCCTGCATGTGAGCGCAACGACGTCTGCAGGTCAACTGGAACGGTGCGACCCGTCACCTGTCTCACGCTCGAGCGATGGGTACTGGATTCGTGCCCTGAGGAAATGGCGAAGGACCAAGATGAACCTCCCCTGGAAGCCGAAAAGTAGAAGAGACATCTACCAAAGGTTGACGAAAGAAAAAGGCTACAGGAGCAGAGCGGCATTCAAGCTTCTCTACATACAGAGAAAATACAATGTAATCAAGCATGGGAACCGGGTTCTCGACCTGGGCGCAGCTCCAGGAGGTATGACTCAGGTCGCCAGCCACATTGTAGGAGAGAAAGGTCTGGTGGTGGCGCTGGACAGAGCACGAATCAAGCCCTTCACCGAGAAGAATGTTGCTGTGCTACGAGGAGACGTGCTTTCTCCGCAAGTCGAGGAATCAGTGCTGGATTTGACGGGAGGCAACAAGCTAGACGTTGTGATCTCGGACCTCAGCCCCAAGTTGAGCGGTGTGAAACAGCTGGACCAGGCGCGTCAAATGGAGCTGATACAGGCCTGCTCTCGCTTAGCTTCTTCAATTCTTAGACGAGGCGGCAACCTCTTGGTAAAATCCTTCGAGGATCCATCCTTGAAGACATTCGAAGCTGAGCTGAGGCGGAAGTTCACGGACGTCAAAAGGATAGTCACACCACCCACCAGGAAGAGATCTTCGGAGCTATTCCTTCTGGCCCTTAGCCGAGTGTAGAAAGATAGATCTGATCACCTCGACGGGAGCGTCGGTTCTGAAGGCCTGACGATCAAATACGGAACGCTGAGCAACATATCCCCTGCCTTCAAGCCCACCGAGAACGAAGCTTAGCTTGGGAACCTGCACCCCCAGCAGCCTCCCCAACTCAGGTAGAACGAAGTAGGGTCGGTCCGTTCCGGTCTCGGCCGCCACTCCCTCTAGAAGACCCTCAACCTCCCTCCTGCTCTCAAGAGGAAGCGATCCGGATGCCTTCAACATGTCTCCGCAGAACTCCTGATCCCACAGGCCTCCGACCCACAGCGGACCCGCTACTGTTGCCAAGGCGCCGCAGCGGGGACATCTCTGATCGAGGGATAAGAATCTTCCACGCACAAGTTGCCTCTCGAGACACCTGTTGCAGTGAACCAGCCACCCCACGTCCGAGAGGCACTTGGTTGCCTTGGTTGCTCCAACCTTAACGCGCATGATGAGCCTGATGTAGTGGCCCCGTGCGTAGCAGAACATGGGGTTAACGGCCAGATCTAACCTGGCCGCCGTGACTGTCACAAAGCCGAAGAGAATCCTCAGTCCAACCTCTTTACAGTACGGTGTCCTGGCTGGTTGAGCTCCATAACTCTTGACGCAGGCCTCGGTACGAGCGCCGCAGAGCACTGCCGTGTCCGTAGCTGTCACCGCCAGCAGTCCACCTGAAGCCGTCGAGCGAAGGGCGTTCTCGGTGAAGGCTGCAGGTGACCCGGCTGGGTCGAGGTCGACGTAGTCACACCTACCTCCGTCTCGTGGGATGGCCGAAAGCAGGGCGTTCGCATCAGCGAGCTTGACCTCGATCGTCTTCTCCAAGCCGTTCAGCCTCACGTTTCGGGAGATCAATTCGCAGGCGCGTGGATTCAAGTCGGCTAGAACCACTTTCTCAACTTCAGCGACCTCTCTTGCGATTCTTATCCCCCTTACACCGCAGCCTGCCATTGGTTCACAGACCTTGAGTCTCCTTCCGAGGTGGTGACCGTGTGTGGCAACTGCCAGGACGGCGAAGTCCCTAGATAGCTTCATCGCGGGATTGAAGAAGACTGGTAACTTGGAGGGAGCGAAGGATTTGCCTCGAGTGGCGGCTTCAAGGCTGGGAGCGAAGAATGTAGCTGCTCCTTCGCGGTATCGCACAAATCGACTTGGAGAAGTCAATGAGGAACCGCTCCACGCCTATGATGACGCGGCTCTCAAGAGCCGCAAGATCTTCGCCGAAACAACTCGGTGGAGACCTTCGCGATTCTCCCGCGTAACCTCGATAATCTCTGATGAGGGGTTGTTCCTGATCATGGACACAGCTCTTCCTCCGGCTCTGAAATGAAGAGTACCTAGGAGTGGCTTCACGCTTTCCACGGCCTTCATGAGAGCCTCCACGAACGAACCGCTGCACAGCTCCATAGGAGCGACCTCGTCGATGGCTACAACCTCCATCATCCTCAAGGCGTTCATGATCGCCTTCACACCTATCTCCTCAAGATCATTCAGGTTCACCCTGTACTTTCCGACGCGAGGACCGGTAGACAGACCCACGTGTGCAAGCACCCCAGATTCCCCAGAGGAGAGATCCGTGATTTTGAACCCTATTCTCATACCTTCCGTCCTAATCTCAGCCGTAGACATTCCTCCGACCTCCACGCCCCGGGTTGTTAGATCATCCACCGTTCTCAGGAAGACCGTTGTCTTACCCATCCCCGGTCTTCCCGTTAAGAAGATGAGTCGATTCTGCAAGCTTCCCACGATCCGAGCTAGAAGGAGGGTCGCGTCTAATATCTTCTGCTCGTTCGACAGCCGTCATTGGACCGGTTGATGCGAGGTATGGCGCGGGCTACCTAGATAGATCGAACAAGCACAAAAGGCACTTCTTGGACGTTTCCAAATGGCTCTTGTCCCTATATTCACGTCGATCGATTCTTCGGTCGAAAGCATGGAATTCGGTTTTGTTCGATCGATCGAAAGTGTCTTATTTTTCAGACCGGAAACACTATTATTGCGTGTACGGCAAGATCAATCGAAGCGAGAAATGAGGTGAGGCCGCTCAGTGGGGGCGAAGATCTACTTTGGGACAGACGGATGGCGAGCCAGAATGGACGGTGACTTCACTGCTGAGAATGTCCGGGTTGTCGCCCAAGGAATCGCAACGTACCTAAAACGTTCCGGTAGAGGGCCGAGAGGTGCGGTGGTTGGATACGACACAAGAAGGAACTCGCGCAACTTCGCTCTCCACGTTGCCTCCGTCATCGCGGGGAACTACATTCCAGTAATAATGCTCAATCGGCCTGCGCCAACGCCTGTCGCGGCGTTTCAAGTAATGCACCACAAGACCGGGGGAGCCATAATGATAACTGCCTGTCATAATCCCCCTGTTTTCAACGGCATCGCGTTCATCCCTGAATACGCTGGCCCTGCTCTACCCAACTACACAAACAGGATCGAGCTCTTCATAGAGGAAACCACTCCGGAAGATGTGCGAGGCATCGCATTGACGCGGATAAGAGAGAAGATCCAGACACTCGATCCATCGGATGAATACTTGCGGCATCTCAAGAGGCTCATCGACGTGAAGACGATGCGTAGAGCAGGGCTCGAGATCGTTTATGACCCAATGCATGGTACAGGCACGGGCTACCTGGACACTCTGCTTCGCGAATGTGGATGCGAAGTACTAACCATAAACGCCGATCACGACCCTGATTTTGGCGGGGCTGCTCCCGATCCAAAGGAACCCAGTCTGGTCGAGCTATGCAAGCGCGTATCCAGCACTGGGTCGGCACTGGGTTTGGCGACTGACGGAGACGCAGATAGGGCGGCCGCCTGCGACGAGAAAGGTGGCTATCTATCGCCAAACAAAGTATTCGGAATCCTGTATCTGCATCTGATCAAGTCTGGCAGAGGAGGGAACGTTGTCAGAAACATCGCAACCACACATCTCGTTGACGCGATTGCTCAGAGATATGGGTATGAGGTAGTCGAGGTGCCTGTTGGCTTCGGACATGTGGCGAAGGAGCTTAGGAGGGGCGCCGCGCTTGGCGGTGATGAGAGCGGAGGCTTCAGCACTTGCAACCACGTTTCCGAAAGAGACGGCATCTACTCCGCTCTACTACTTGCGGAAGCTGTATCAGCCTCCGGCGAAGCCCTCTCCGAAATGATCGAAGATATCCACGAACAGTTCGGAG
Organism: Nitrososphaeria archaeon; assembly: GCA_041862235.1. Taxonomy (GTDB): domain Archaea; phylum Thermoproteota; class Nitrososphaeria_A; order Caldarchaeales; family JAVZCJ01; genus JBGVSY01. The sequence goes on from JBGVSY010000130.1 coordinate 26,625, forward strand.
AACTGCACTCTGGCCACGTCGACATCCCGTTCCATAAGGGTGACAGGCAGATTGTTGAGAAACAGACTGCCAGCCTCCAGCCCAAGGAGATCGCTGGCGTGCGTGTGGAGAAGAGGGTTACGACAGACGGCGTCAAGTTTTACTTGGAAGATGGAAGCTGGTTGCTCCTGAGAATTTCGGAAACCGAGCCCAGCCTTAGAGTGTACTATGAGTCCGTGGACAAGAAAATGGCCACGCGGCTTCTAAGGGAGGGCGAAGAGATGGTTGCGGCGAGCTACCCCTACTGACTCAGGGTTGTTTGGGAGAGACGCTTCAGGGTCTTCCACTTCTTCCTCACTATGGGCGGCAGAGTTTCTTTCTTTTCCATCCAGTTCCTGAGGAACGCCCTTGTGCGACGATCAGATGGATAACCAGATCCGAAGTCTCCGTACCTCATCTTGAGGCGGGCGACCGCACGGTCTCGAGAGACCTTTGCTACAATTGAAGCTGCGCTGACCACAGGGTACCGTGCATCCGCCTTGTGCTGGCAAACCAGCTTCAAAGGAAAGGAGAGGTTCTCCCGGATCGTCTGTGCGTACCGCTTCGGGTTGACGTCTGAGGCGTCTATGTAGGCTATGTCTGGACGCATCTCCTCAAGAACCGATGCAACCTTTACCGCCTCCAGATAGTTCAGGCGACGGTGCTTCGGCCCGCCGACGACTCGGTCGATCTCCTTCGGTTGCACCAGGACGACTTCAACCGACTTGGCAACCTCAGCGATCCGTGGGTAGAGATCCTCGCGCGCTCGAGGGCTCAGCTTCTTGGAGTCTTTGACACCGATCTTTGAGAGAGACGGTAGCGCGGCCCTATACACGGCGACCCCTGCTATGGCAAGGGGCCCTATCACCGGGCCTCGGCCTGCTTCATCCACCCCGGCCACTATTCTCTCTCGTTTGATCTGTTGACGTCTTCTGGAACGCCGACATCCCAGACCTACTCTCAGACCTCTCACCGCGTTCTCTCCACCGAATCCGTGCGCGGCAGATTCGTCCAGCGCGCTGTGCCCCAAGCGACGGGAGAAAGAAGGGTGGCGCTGAACGGAACTTGACTACGGTTAATTTGATCTCCGTGGATCAGCTCCTTCCACAGCGGAGGTCTCCGAACCTCGTCATCCGTCGGCGTCGACCACCACCTCACCCCGGGAATCTTGCAGTCACCATAACGTGGTCTTTCTCGTAAGGCTCCAGATTGATCCTTTCCAATATCTCAAAGCCCCTGTCCCTGAGGAACCTCACTTCCCGGTTGAAGAGCTTGGAGGGTGACGCAATCGAGTCTATGCTCCGGGCTTTCAACGCCAAGACGGTGTGTCCACCTCGCCTCAACATTATCTCCGCGTTGTCACCGAGGATGGCTGCCTGTGTCGGTTGGGCCACATCGCAGTAGACCACATTCACGTTCCCCACAAGGCTCGAATACTTGGTGGGGTCCCTGGCGTCAGCCAAGACTGGAACCACATTGGGCCTGAACATCGAGAGCTTTCTTCTGAACTGAGCCATTGCTGAAGGTGAGAAGTCCACTCCGAAGACCATCCCTTGGGAGCCTACTATGTCGGAGACGTGACTTGCTGTTGTGCCGGTGGCCACCCCTAGGTAGAGCACGCGACTCCCTGGGCGAATAAAGATCTCGCTGACACCGTTGAGGATAGCTGAGGCCAGTTTGCTCCTGAACGGGTTCCAGGCTCGATATTCAGCCCCCCTCCAGGACAGGAGGCGTTCGCCGTAGACACTCACACCGGGGGTTAGGTTCCTGGTGACCAGCTCTCTGCGGGTGGCGGTCTTGGCCCAGTAGACGCCGCTGAAACGTTCATGGTCGACCACCCTCACTTCTGAGCTCTGCTCCTTCTCCCCTTCCCTCTCTTTGCGCGGGGTCTAGGCGGTTCGGCGTATTTCTGCCTAATCTCCGCTACCCGCTTTTCCAGTGATCTCTTCAGCTCTTCGCTCCTGTCCTTTTCAGAGTAGAAGTCCACCCTGGCTGCGATGGATATCTTGGAGGCGAGAATCCTTGCTATCTTCCCTCTCTGCCACCTGGGAGCTCCGTGGACATGGGGATGTTGGAAGATGACCCCATGCTTCGGTGCACCCTTTCCCGTCCTGAAGAAGCGGAAGAGAGCCTTCTCTGCTCCGAGGACTTGGACGGTGCTCGACGGCATCCTAGCGAGCCTTTCTAGGCCGCCGGCCAACGAAACGAGCTTTGCACCGAGCAGAGGCCCGGCTACGGAACACAGGTTTCCGCATTCCCTTTCCATTAGTCTCTTTACGTAATCCTCCATGTTCGCTCTCAAGGACCCTAGACGAAGTCCCTCTGAAGCCAGGCGTGCGATTTGGTCTGCGTCCTCGCCAGACAGGGAGGCGCCGACAGAGGTGCGAGCGGCTTCGAAGAGTCTGCCTAGATAATCTTTGTCGCCCAACGCGTCCGACAGAGAGGCTTCGGTCATCCTTTCCCTTAGGGACAGCCCAGAAATCAAGGTGAAGTAGTCCCTCATGTCCGAAATGAGTTCCTGGGCCTCTGGGAAGTGAACGCCGTACCACTCCCTGCATCGAGCATACAGCGTGTTCAGCCCCTTGTCCAGGTCCTCAAGTGCGTTCACAGCGTGAACAATCAAAAGGTCTCTTCTTCCAGCTGCGGCTCTGAGCTTGGCGACTAGGATGGCATCGGAAACCCGTCTGGAGACTTCTCTATACTCTTCTGTGCTGCTCAAGAAGCCTGCTTCTACCAAGATTTTCTCAAGTCTGACTGGGACCGATCTGGTCTCCTCGAAAACCACGTCCTCACTTGCGAATTCCTTCCGGGCTGCGGGTGTCAGCTCGGCATTTTCTAGCAGAAACGTCTTCACGCCCTGTTCTATGAGCTCAGCTATCAGCTCTTTGATCGGTTCAATCAGCTGTCCCCTTTCCCAGCTGAGCATAGCCTGGGCTGCCGCGTCGGCTTTGTCGGGAAGGGGTTTGAACCCCATCAACTTACCTGCCTGATCAAGGGCGACGGCGCCCACGTAAACAACGTGCAGCCTGGCCTCTGAAGACGGCGGAGCCATTCAGAGAATCGCGCCTCCTGCACGCCCTACTGAGTGAGACCTCGATTGATCCAGCTTGATTCTTCTGTCGATCAATTCGCTCGTCACGTTCCGTATTTCAACCGAAGCCTTCTCCGGGCATCCATTCCCCGGACTCCCCTAGGATATTTAAGTAGTGGCGGGGTTTGCTGGCTCCAAAGTGGGTTGGCGGTTCGAAGCAGCGCTACTGGCGACTATGTCGGCCTGTCTTTCTCTTCCTCGGATTTAGACATGAGCTCAGACTCGATGGTCCCCACTTCTTCGGCCTGTCTTTGGTACCCAAGCCTGGCGAGCCGTTCTTCGATCGACTGTAGTTCCGACACTATCTCGTCGATTTCACGGCGGTAAAGACTCTCGGACAGGCCCGCGTATCTCCTTAAGATCCTGTTGAACTTCCTAGACTTTGTCTCCCCTAGCGAATAGCAGTGCTCGGCAAAATCAACGTATGCCTCGATACCCGAGCCCTGCGGATCGATCGAAGCGGTAGCAGTTCTCTTCTCGTAGAAAGCCGCTGGAAGATCCTTACTCTCCACCCCACTCATGTCTCGAAAGAATGCCAAGATTCTTGCCTTCGCCCAGCTTCTTGGATCTGAGACCAGCTTCTTTTCTATCATCCCGCCTCATCTTGACGGTGTCCTTCGGTAGGGTCGAATATAGCTCGATCGATCGATTGCTCTCGAAGGGCTGAAGCTAGCAACGATTCGGCGGTGCGTAAGATCCACCATGGCGGCTCAACGCAAATGCTCAAATAGGGCTGGAGCAATCTCAGCCTGCCAACGATGACGACCAACGTCCCCCCGGAGCGCTCGGCGCAGTGACGGCTCGATGGGCAGTCTGATGTTGGCACCTCTTTTTCGGGTTTGTGCCGTCGGCTCGCCACGTGTTGATTCGATCGATCATGCAGGAGGCTTTGGAAGGCCGGCGACCTCCGTCAGCGCTCTCCAGTCCACATAGGATTCGACTGCTTTCTTGGCCAAGCCCGCCCGCATAGCATCACCCGGCTTGATCCTGCCGGTTATTGCCTCAAGTTGCGTCACCGCTGTGTACGTATCTGTGGGAACTACGCAGACTCCCACACTTCTGCTGGCAGCAGCGTCCATTATCTTGCTGCTTGGACGCATGTCACCTGTCAGCACGATCACTGATGTGTCTGTTTCGAGCGCGGCTAACACTATGTCCACTCTGTCTCCCCCCGTTATCACCGCCTTGTTTCGAGCTTTCCTGAAGTACCGTAGGGCGCTCTCATAGGTCATCGCCCCCACCAAGACGTTTTCAACGGGCCTCTCCATCGAGGCCTCAACGAGCAGTCGGCCGCCCAGCCTCTCAATCACGTCCCTCACTGTTGGCGCCATTAGATTCTTGTCCTCAGGTATGATCCCGAAGACCTTCAGTCCCTGGTTCTGCAGCTCCGGGAGCCATGTCTTGTGGGCGCGTTCAACCATCAGCCGGGGAACCGAGTTCAGGACGACGCCTGGCAATTGGGCCTCCCGATGGGAAACGCAGTCTTTCACTTCGAGGATCTCATCCAAAGCGAAGTCGTCTCTTGCTGTCGAGACGACGATGATCTTCGTGTCCAGGAGCTCGGACAACGTGGGACAGTCTAGACCGAGCACAGTGCCGGTCTTGAAGCCGTGAAGCCCCTCGATGACTACAAAGTCCTTTCCCTTTCTAATTTCACGGTACGCGTCTATCACGACCCTTCTGAGGCCCTCCATTGGACCGCGTGCGTAGGAGTCAAGGAACTTTGAACTCATCGACAAGGGGGAGATGGTCTTCTCATCCTCCTTAAGCCCCAGCATGTCCTTAAAGGCCAAAACGTCTTCATCCACATACGGTTCACCAGCTCCCAGTTCCACATGGCCTAGTGGCTTGAAGTAACCCACTGCATGCCCCTCGTCGAGGAGCTTCAGGGCCAGTCCGAGGCAGAAAGTTGTCTTGCCGGCGAACATACTTGTGCCAGCCGCGAAGATGCTCGGGGTCGCTTCCTTCAAGTTTCTCACCCGGAGAGAGTCACCTTCACATCCACGGCTATTGAGCCTTTCCCTTCTTCGTAGACAAAGACCGGGTTGAGATCCATATCGAGAACTCGGTCTTGGAAGTCCAAGGCAAGCTGTGAAACCCTCACCAAGACATCTGCCACCGATTCGATGTCAGAGGGTTTCTCACCCCTAACACCAGCAAGCAGCGTTTGGATCTTGGTTTCAGCGATCATCTCCAGCGCATCCTCCTTTGAAATTGGGGGAAGCCTGAATGAGACGTCCTTCATGAAATTCGCGTATATTCCCCCAGCGCCAAACATGATTAGGGGACCGAACTGAGGGTCTCTGGTCAACCCTATGATTACCTCGTGACCTTGAGGAACCATCCTGTACACCTCCACCCCGAATATCTCTGCCCTCGCGACGAGTCTGCCGGAGTTGTAGATGATCTCTTCGAAGATTTTCTCAACCTCAGCTCTCGCGTTTACGTTCACCCTCACCCCTCCAACATCGGTCTTGTGAAGTATCTGCGGTGAGGAAACCTTGAGGACGACCGGGTAGCCCATCTGGTCGGCGACTCTGCCAGCCTCGTCGGCATTTGAAGCCAGGTAGCTCTTCGGAACGCGGATACCATACGCACTCATGAGACGCTTCGCTTCGTGTCCGAGGAGTGAGATTCTTCCGCCTCTCTCGACTTCCCCTAAGATTGCTGTCGCTGCCTCTTCGTCGACCTTCAGCCTCTTAGGCCTGGGTCTTAGGGGTCTCTTCAATTCTTTGCTGTACCGGGTTAGAGCGGAGAGGGCGAGGACCCCCTGCTCTGGATATGGGTAGCATGGAACAGACGCGGAAGCGAGGATACTCTCTGCTTTAGCTACCGCAGGACCTCCCATGAAGACCGCTACGACAGGCTTGGAAGGAAACAGGCTTCTCGCCTTCACGATCTCTGTTGCGGTCTTCTCCGGCTCCGTAGGTGCCTGGGGCGTGAGGATCACAAGCGCGGCGCCCACGGACGCCTCGCTCAGAACCGTTCGGATGGCTCTGGAATAGACGTCTGCTCGCGCATCACCAAGGACGTCGACGGGATTGTAAAAGGCGGCCGCCGGAGGGAGGAAACGTCTCAGCTCCTCGACGGTCTCCGGATCCATTCTTGCCAGCTTGACCCCGTGTCTCTCGCAGGCGTCGGTTGCCAATATCCCTGGGCCGCCGGCGTTAGTTACCACGACGACGTCTTGAAGCTTGGGGATCACTTGGCTGGCGAAGGCCTCAGCCAAGACATAGAACTCCTCTATGCCTGAGATCCTTAGGATTCCTGCTTGCTTGAAGGCTGTTTCGTATGCCACGTCACTGCCTGCAAGTGAGCCCGTGTGAGATGAGACGGCCCTCGATCCGGCCTCAGTCACCCCAGACTTCAGGACCGTGATCGGCTTCTTCGTCACGGCCTCTTTCGCCACCTCAACGAACTTCACCCCGTCTCGTATGCCCTCAATGTAGAGCGCGATAGATGCTGTGTGAGGGTCGTCCTGGAGCGCCTTGATCATGTCCACCTCATCCACGTCGGCTTTGTTTCCTAGACTTACTATCTTGCTGAAGCCAAACCTCTGAGTTGTAGACCAATCGAGGGCAGCTGTTAGAAGGGCTCCGCTCTGAGACACCAGCGCTATGTTCCCTCGGGGAGGCATGTTTGCGGCAAAGGTTGCATTCAGCGGGGTGTGGGTATCGATCACCCCAAGACAGTTGGGGCCAACGACCCTGATCCCGTGATCGCGGGCAACATGCAAGACTTGCCTCTCGAGCTCCGCTCCCCCAGATCCAACCTCTTTGAACCCAGCTGAGATTACAACCGCAACCTTTGTCTCCTTCTCGCCGCACCCTTCCATGACGTCGGGCACTATCTGAGCTGGAACCGCTATCACCGCCAGGTCGACAGGTTCGGGTATCTCTCTGATGTCATGGTAGCATGTCAATCCCAGAACATTGTCCGCCCTCGGGTTTACAGGAAAGACCTTGCCTGCATATCGCGATTGGATAATGTTCCTCAGCAGTACGTGGCCCACGCTGCCGGCCTCTCTCGAAGCTCCGATCACCGTAACGCTGGAAGGATCAAAGAGACTCTTCATGACCGCGCGCCAGCCACCAGCTTTGAGCCTTGCTCAACCGGCGCAGATAAATAGCATTGCCAAAAATCGATCGACGAAGTCTCGGGCATCGATCGATCGAGCAAGAAGAATGAGCTACCAACAGGGCGCATGTCGATTTGACCCGAAACGAACGATCAGCAGCTGTCTCCACTTATATAGATCACTCGATTCGGGCTCACGGGGCTTCATCCATGTTTGCGCACATCCTTAGCAAGGTGCAGGAAGAAGTATCCCAGACTTCAGCGATGGATCACTTGAAAGAGCTGACCAGGCATCATCGCATACCTGCGAGCCCAGGGTTCCGGGAAGCCGTGAGGTATTGTGAGGGATACCTCAGCAGTCTGGGTCTTGAAACCAAGATCCACGAGTATCCTGCCGATGGTGTGACGACGATGTGGAACGTGGTGTCTCATGAGGAGTGGTTCGCAGCGGATGCGAGTCTCAGAATCGTTAAGCCCAGAAACAAAACGAAGACGCTCGCGCGCTTCGGAGACAACAAGATCTCCCTGATACAGAGAAGCATCCCTACTCCCTTGAGAGGAGTAGAGGTCGAGGTCGTGGCTTTGGAGAAAGGCGAGAGTGAAGAGGAATACAATGAGGTAGATGTCTCGGGAAAGCTCGTACTGACGTCAGGAGATGTGGAGAGGGTGAGGTGCCTCGCCGTGGAGAGACACGGTGCACTGGGCATAATCTATGACGGAATGCGCGAACTGATGCCTGTTCGTGGCAGAATGGATCTCCCCGACGCACGTCAATACACCAGCTTCTGGTGGGGCGGCGAGAAGAAGAGGTGCTTCGGCTTCGTCCTCTCCCCCCGTATCGGCCAAGAACTTAGAGACCTGTTGAAGGAAGAGAAGAGCAAGGGTGGTTCGGTTAACGTTCACGCCAACGTCCAATCGAGGCTCTACGAAGGGAAGATGGAGGTTGTGTCCGCCGTTGCTCCGGGAATTGGTAGGGAAGAGGTCTGGGTCTTGGCCCATCTCTGTCACCCTCAACCTTCGGCAAACGACAATGCCTCCGGGGTCGCGGCAACCCTTGAGGCTGCGCGTCTCTTGACCAGCCTTCTACGAGACGGCAGACTCTCTAAACCTAAGAGGAGCATCCGGTTCCTCCTCTTGCCGGAGTGGACAGGCACCGCAGCTTTCCTCTCCTCTCACGAAGAGACAATTCCGAACGTAGTCGGAGCGATCAACCTGGACATGGTCGGTCAGAACCAAGACCTCTGCAGAAGTGTGTGGGTGGTGGAGATGCCGCCTGATTCATCCCCGAATTTCTCAGGGGTGCTGGCTGTTCGCATCCTCCGTCGGGTGATCCCCCGCTTCACGGACTTGACGGCGATCGCTCAATACCCCCTTGTTAGGCAAGCCATCGCCCATTTCTCCGCAGC
>JBGVSY010000131.1:0-6881 GCA_041862235.1 Nitrososphaeria archaeon
ATTCCGCCCCGCATAGGAAACCAGGTCTTCAGGTTCCTCACCGTTAGGATGGCTCCCTTCACGACGCCTCCACCTCGTAGTTGTAGCAGGCGACGAACCTTCCTTTCTCCACCTCTATCATCGGGGGCTTCTCTAGGTGGCACTTTTCCCTGGCGTACGGACATCGAGGGTGGAAGCGACATCCGGACGGAGGCGAGATCATGTCAGGAACGAACCCGGGGATCGAGTCAAGCCTCTTCTCCGCCTTCCTGACGTCAGGAATGGACTTTTGGAGGAGCTGTGTGTAGGGGTGGAGTGGTCTCTGGAAGAGTTCGGTGGTTGGAGCAACCTCCACCACGCTTCCCCCATACATGACGGCGATTCTGTCTGAGAGCTCCGCTGCGACGGAGAGGTCGTGCGTTATGAAGAGGATCGCAGCGTCGGTCTTGTCCCTCAACGCCTTCAGGAACTGAAGGATCTGAGCCTGCACAGTCACGTCCAGGGCAGACGTGATCTCGTCGGCTATGAGGAGGTATGGCCTTCTCGCAAGAGCCATCGCAATCATTACACGCTGCCTCATCCCGCCCGAGAGCTCGTGAGGATACTGAGTCATGATCCTCTCTGGGTCAGGGAGCTGTGTGAGGGTCAAGAAGTCACGGGACAGCCTATTGGCCGTGGCTTTCAAATCGCCTTTTGACACCCTTGCGTCCTGCGCGGTTTCCCCGCTCGTGCGGGTTGTGAGGTAAATATCGTAGTCAGGTTTTCGACCTGGGTTTTCTAAGCTTAGTATGGTCTCCTGCTTCAGGAAGTCTTCGTTGAGGTCGAAGACCTCGCGAAGCTGTGTCCCAGCCGTCAGGACAGGGTTCAGGTACGTCATGGGGTCTTGGAAGATCATGGCAATCTGTTTCGCCCGGATCTCCCTGATCTCGGTACCGGACTTCTTGACCAGGTCGTCTCCCCTGAAGATGATTCTCCCGCCCAAGATGTAGGCGTTGTCAGGCAGCAACCTTAGTATGGCGTGCGCGGCTGTTGATTTCCCGCAGCCAGACTCCCCAACTAGGCTTAGCACCTCGCCTCGATAGACGGTGAGGTCAGCGCCGTTCAGGGCTTTCACCTCCCCCCTGTAGGTGTGGAAGTTCAGCTTGAGGTCCTCTATCTTCAGCAGCACTTCTCTCTCCGTCATCTTCGCAACCTCGGGTCCAACACATCCCGCAGCCCGTCGCCTACCAGGTTGAAGGCCAGCGCAATGGTGAGTATGGCGAGTCCGGGGAAGACTATGAGCCAGGGAGCCTCGAAGAAGTGTCCTATGCCGTCGGAGGCGAGGTTGCCGAGCTCGGGCGTGGCCGGGTTGGGCGAGAAGCCCAGGAACATCAATGCAGAGAACGTCAGGATGACTCCGCCCAGGTCGAGTGTCGCCTGGACCAAGATCGGGTAGATGGTGTTTGGTAGGATGTGCCTGAAGAGGATCCTCACCCTTCCTAGGCCTGCAGCTTTCAAGGCCTGGACGTAGGTCCTCTCCTTCTCAGCCAGCACCTGACCTCGAATAAGCCTGACATAGACAGGCCACCAAACCGCAAGCACCGCAAGAACCAAAGAAAACAGGGTCCTCCCGATGATCGCGGCGAACACCATGGCGAGGACAAGGGTTGGGAACGCAAAGAAGATGTCTGTTATCCTCAGAATGAGCTCATCCAGCTTTCCCCCGGCGAATCCAGCCACCGCGCCCAGGCTGACGCCGACGGCCACCGCCCCAGCGACTATGGCGACAGCGATGGAGAGGTCGAGCGGCAGAGCCAAGATCATCATGTGCAAGATGTCTCTGCCCCAACCGTCCGTGCCGAAGATGTAAAACTCATCTACGATCCTCGCCTGCACCCCCCACTGAAACCACGCGTCTTTGCTCCAGCCATAGTTCTTCGAGAAGTCATACACACCCGCCGTGGCGGGATCGACCAAGACGTTCGACAGCAGCGCCGTTGCCACGAAGAAGATCACCATAAGGATCCCTGCCATCACCAGCGGGTTCCTGCGAAGCAGGTACAGCGAGAACCTCAGGTTGTCGATGAAGGCCTGTCTCTCGCTCCTTCTGACCGTTTCCTTCCGCCGAGTCTCCTCCTTCTCCACCCGCACCGCCTCCTCAATACTTGATCCGTGGATCTAGGAACCCGTACAGGATGTCCACAACGAGGTTGGTGACCACAATGATGGTTGCTAGCACCAGGCTGTAAAGGAGGAGGAAGTTGCTGTCGCCTTGGAAGACAGCTTGCAGAGACATCCTGCCCACTCCAGGCCAGGTGAAGACCTGCTCGGTGATCATCGCTCCGCCGAGAAGTCCTGCAAAGAGCAGCCCTGTGAGCGTGACAGCGGGTATAAGCGCGTTCTTCATGGCGTGTCTGTAGACGACGACCCTCTCAGCCAACCCCTTCGATCTCGCCAAAATGATGTAGTCCTGCCTCATCACCTCAAGCATGCTAGCCCGCACAAGGCGAGCCAGGTAGCCGAGGCTGATGAAGGCAAGCGTGAACGCGGGCATGAGCACGTGCACGACAGCGCTCCAAGCGTAGTTCAGGTTGCCTGCCAGCAATCCATCTAGGATAGGGATCCCCGTGACTCTTGGAATGGTCCCCAACAAGGCTTCATCCACCATCCCCTTGTTAGGCATGTAGGGGAGACCCCAAGTGTAGAAGTAGTAGAAGAAGACGAGCTGCATCATGTAGCCTATCCAGTAGGAAGGGGTTGAGTACCCTGTCAGGGCGATCAGACGGGAGACATGGTCCTCGATCTTGTTGTTCCTTATCGCCGAGATGATGCCCAGGGGGATCCCGATGGCGACGGTCATCAAGACCGCCACCACGGTCAACTCAACCGTGAAGGGGAACCGGTCGAAGAACACTTTGTAGGTGGGTTGGCTGGCAGCCCACTTCGACACACCCCAGTCTCCGTTCAAGACGTCTCGCGCCCAGTAGAAGTACTGGACGTAGACGGGTTGGTCGAAGCCGTGGAGCTGTTCGATCTTCTTTATCTGGTCTGGCGTCATGTGCTCCGTGATGTACTGCGCCACCGGGCTGATCGCATGGGGAAAGCCGCGGGCGAGGTAGAAGACGATCGCGCTGACGCCTAGTAGAACGAACACCATCAGGATGAGCCGCCTGATGAAGTATACGTATAACTTCATGCGAGTTCAGTCTCCCTAGATTTTCATAGCGAGTTTTAAGTCTAATCCCTGGAACTGTTCAGTTCCCATAGAAAGGGTTTCCATAAAAAGAGTGGGAGGGCTATGGCGGTGCGTACCGCAGGATAGCCCAGTAGTCGTAGTTGGGGAAGTTGGGGTTGTAGAAATGCCCCTGCATCCACGAAGATCGATATGCAACCTGAAGATCGTAGACAGTCCAGATGTAGTAGCACTCCTCGTTGGCGATCGCGTTCATCTCGTCGCTGATCTCCAGGAGCCGTTCGATGTCGCCCGCCATGTCAGCCGCCACAGCTTCCTCGTAGAGGTTGGCGAGAGTCTCGATGTTCAGGTTGTTCCATAGGCTCCATGTTCCGCCGGCTGCAAAGTGTGGCTGAAGCCAGTTGAGCACCCAGTTGTAGTCAGCAACCCAGCCAGCCGGCCAGAACACCAGCTGGTGCACAGCAGCGGCCCTGTAGTGTTGTCCCCACGGGATCATGTTGATGTTGACAGTTAATCCAAGGTCGTTGTTTGTGCTTATTCGCGTCAGCTCAGAGACGATCTGGGTGACGATCGCTGTGTCCCTCGGGTTTCCTGGGGTGGTCAAGAAGGTCACGGTCTTGGGGTTGTCGGGTCCGAACGAGTTGTCCACCAACCCGTCTGGGATCGGAGATCCATTTGCGTAGGTGAACTTGGTGAGGGGGTTGGCCTGCATGTCGAGCAGGAGCTCCTCAGCTTTCGCGGGGTCGTAGGGGAACAGCGCTTGCTGATTGATGGCGGGGTTGTAGGCTCCCTCGGGGGCTGTGCCAGGCGGAGTGGCCATCTCGGCTTCGATCGACATCCTGTTAAGGACATCCACCGCTATGGTCGTCATGTTTATGCTGTATGCGCACGCCTGCCTGAACCTCTTGTCGGCTTGCGGCTGGAAAGACAGCAAGTCCCCCATGGCGTCCGTGGTGTTGAAGGCGAAGGCCATGTGCCTGGAGTTGAAACCGGTGAACGGGCCGTGCACGTTGACCGTAGGCTGGAGAGGAACCAACTCACCCCTGTCCAGCCAGGGAGCTCGCTCAACGACGGAGAACATGTTTGGGCTGGGAACAGCAGCCATTGTTGCCTTTCCGGCGAGTAGGTCAAGTATCCTTGTCTGTGGGCTTTCCACGTAGAGCCACCGGACCTCCTTGATCGTGGGCTGGACGTCACCGTTGCCGAACATCCACGTCGGTCCTCCCCAGTAGTCGTCCCGGGCCTTCAAGACTATGTTGTAGGTGGCGGTGTCGACGCTCTCGAAGTAGTAGGGGCCTGTGCCCGCCTTGGCGCCATCCATACAGAGGTCCAAGTAGGTCGTTCCGTTGCCAGCCTGGTGATAGAAGTATGCCAGCATCGGGTCCGGCTCGCCCCAAGCCTGCGGGTAGTCAGCGTTGATGATGAAGGTGGGTGAAACTATGCCACACCACTCACCCGCCAACAGAAGCGGAAAGACGCTGCTGGGACTCTTGAGGTGTATCACAACATGGTAGTCGTCGATGACCTCAATGAAGTTCTGGGCAAGCACCGCGTCAACCCAAGCCTCGTCGTACGCCTGGTCACCGCCCAAGGCGCTACTCAGGTCGGTGTCCATGTACTGCTGTATTATCCACGCTGCCTGGCTGCCGTGAACCCCTGTGCTGTCCGTTCCATCCATGACTAGGAGACGGTTGAGGCTGAAGTAGACCGCTGTGGCGTTGAACGGTGTTCCATCCTGGAACGTGATCCCCTCCCTGAGAACCACGTCGTAGTTTGCGGCGTCGATCATGGTGAAGCTCTCAGCCAGCCAAGGCACGACCTCTGTGGCCTTGGTTCCGTCGAACCAGACTATCTTCTCGTACACGTTCTGGATCATCATGTAGTCCAAGGCGTAGTACGAGACATGAGGGTCTAGGTCCCTGAAGGTGCTGGCCGTATCGGCGACATAGATGCTGTCCTTCACGAAGTCCGGCTCAGCGACCGTAGGCTTGGTCGTGGTCGTCGGCGCCGTGGTGATGATGGTGGTGGGAGGCTTCGTAGTCGTCATGACGGACGTGACTGTGCTTCCACCTGTCGTGATAACCGAAGTTATGATAGTAGGGGGCTGCGTGGTGACGATGGTCGTTGGTTCCGGTGGAGTGATGCCGTAATAGTAGATTGTGCCGATGAGACCTGCGGCGAGAACGATCAGTACAACCGCTAACGCAGTTACAGTCTTAGAAATACCTTGCTTTTTCCACATTTCTCTTCACACCGTTGGTTGTGAGTCGCCTATTTAATACTTGTCCGTCGGCAATCGCGGGTACAAAAGAACGCCCAAATCGAGCGATTGATCGACCCCCACACCATTCGTGAATTCTCTCAGCTGGAAGATCTACTGAGGATCGATGGAGCTACGTACTTAAGGATGCGTAGATCAAAGGGATTGTTCAAGGAGAAGGAGACGTGGACCCCCGCACGTTCCTCGCGATCCTCGCGCTGCTAGTGTTTGGTCTGATCTTTGAAGCGTCGGGGTTCGGCGCCTTCGTTGCAGGCCGCCCTGAAGGGCTCCTTATCGTCTTCATCGGCGTGACCATGTTCTGGGGAGGCTGGACCCTGAGCAACGCCAAGAGTCTCTCCTGTGGCGCCGCATCCGCGCTCAACATGGCGGACGCCGCCCTAACCGTGGCATACTGGAACTTCGAGGTGAACCCGGTTGTGGTTGCAGCTGGACCCCTCATCTTCCTGCTGTCCAAGGTTGCGTGCTCGGTAGGCATAGTCTTCTTCGCCAGGATCCACCACAACCCGAGGGCCGGCGGGCTACTGCTCATGGCTCTCTTTGGGGTCGTTGTTGCGTGGAACATCACGCAGCACGCCGCCGCCTGGACACAGCTCGTCTAGTGAGCCGGAGCCGGATTACAGCCAGCGTCTACACGGTAACCATGGCGAAACGCGTCGATCGGCCACGGTCAACTCCCGTCTCCAAAGTTGACGAAAAATATGGGAAGCGAGGCGCGATCTTTCTCGCGTCCGCTATATCGGTGCGGCAGCCGGAGAAGTTGGAGGCTGTGGCACTTCCCTGCCGAAGAAGGCTTTGACGTGTGGGCGGGTTAGGTAGTAGATGATTAGGCCTTGTATGATTATTGTGACTATACCTATCGGCAGTGTGAGTAGCCCTCCGATGACCCCGAGGATCGCCAGTATTAGGGCGATGATCCATGTCCAGCCCTTGCCGGTCCACAGGCCCCAGGCAATGAAGAATCCGATCAGAGCCATTATCACCATGAACCCGGCGACGAGTGAAAAGAAGCCGGACACAAGCCCAGGCACAAACGACGGGATCGTCGATGGCAGAAACCCAGCGATGAAGGCGGATAGAAACAGCAGCCCAAGGCTGGAGATTAGCAGCAACACGGACCCGATGACCTGCAGAACAACCAGAACGGTGATCCCAGCTGGCCTCTCCCTGATTGCCATGTCGGTTTCTCCTTGTGCGGCCGCCCGATAGACCGCATAAATAACTTGGGGTGAGACCGCGGTGAATCGATCGTTCAAGATTGGAGCGGGCACCAAGGGAAATCGTTTATTATGATTGACGGTGCGAGGCGAGGCATCTTGGAGCCGAGTTCACGATGCGTACAGCAAGAGTGATGCTTCGAACCCCTAGGCCGTTCAGCCTATGGAGCACAGCCTGGATCTCAGGCTGGGGAGACCTAGCCCCTTTCTACATCGATGTGAAGGGTAGAACTGT
>JBGVSY010000132.1:0-3749 GCA_041862235.1 Nitrososphaeria archaeon
TACAACACTCCAGTCTTTGAGTGAACCAGTTATATGAAACTCGCTTGGACCCCACATCGTCAGATAAACCTCCGGGTTTTGCTTGAGCTTCTGGTGAGTCCGGTTGAGACAGTCGGGCCACGGGTCAAGCCGACAGAGGTGGCGGCGGTAGAATACGAGCGTCGCCTCTTCATAGGCAGGGTCGTCGGTGGTCCCCGCCTCTTCATGCTTCGACAAGGTCTGCTGAACGTCGACCGGGAGTTCAGACCGCAGGCGGTTTGCCTCCATAGCCCACTGCTGCGCATCGGCGAGTGTGTCAGCCAAGATCAAGCATGCTAGGCCTTTAGGCTGAGTCAGCGCATACTCCATCGCCAACATGCCGCCCCACGATTGGCCGAGGAGGTGAACGCGCTCTAGCCCGAGAGCGCGGCGGATCACATCGACCTCTTCCACATAGAGTTGGACTGTCCACAGCTTGGGATCGTGAGGATGATCTGAGTTGCCGCAGCCCAGTTGGTCATAGAAGACGACGCGGCGTCCAGTGGCTGCCAGTGCGCCAAGGGGCTCAAGATAGTCGTGAGGCGCTCCAGGGCCGCCGTGTAGACACAGCAGAGGCAGCTTGCCGGGCTCTTCGCGCTCACCGACTATGCAGTACCACACCTTGTGGCCTCGGAAGGAGACGAAGCCTTCTCTGGTTGGCAATTTTCTATCCATCGTGCTCCTCCCTTGCAGGCTCATGACGATCATTTATTAGCGCGCTTCAATAATCGATCGAAAAGGAGGCATAGCATCACGACATCTTCACCCACCACGACTCTGTTCCTCGATGTCGGTGGGGTTCTCCTCACCAACGGCTGGGACCGTCACATGCGGAAAAAGGCAGCGGAGACCTTCGGCCTGGATTACGCTGAGATGAATGATCGCCACTACTTGACGTCTGACGTCTACGAGTCGGGGAAGCTGAGTCTGGACGAGTACCTGGACCGGGTGGTGTTCTATCGGGAGCGACCATTTTCTCGTGAGGAGTTCAGGGCGTTCGTGTTCGACCAGTCTCAGCCCTACCCGGAGATGATCGACTTGGTCAGTGACCTCAAAGCTCGCTATGGCCTCAAGGTTGCGGTGGTTAGCAACGAAGGGAGGGACCTGACTGTCTACCGCATTCAAAAGTTCGGGCTAGGAGCATTCGTCGACTTCTTCATCGCTTCGTGTTTTGTCCACTGTCGCAAACCGGACCTGGACATCTATCGTATTGCTTTGGATATCGCCCAGGTGCCTCCAGAACAGGTGGTATACATTGACGATCGGGCCATGTTTGTGGAGGTGGCCAAGAGCCTGGGCATTCGAGGCATCCACCACACGAGCTACGGGTCGACGCGAGCAGCACTGGAAGCGCTGGGGCTCTCACGAGCGAGCTGACCGCTGACTTCTGTGCGGATGGAATGAGAGATTCTGACATAAACAGACAAGGCTGTGAACTTGGATCTCATCAGAACAATTCGGATGGACGGTCGGTCGATCAATGGGGTCGATTGACTATCTCTCCTCTCTCCTGGTGAAGGCCAGGTAGGACAACACGAAGAAGACCGCTGTGAAAGCAACCAAGACTGCGAGGCTGGTCCAATTGGTGGTCAACGCCTCAGCTATGGTTACGGTTGCCATCGAAGCACCGGGTCCACCGCCTATTTGTCTCTCCGCCACCAGCACTGCGTTGGCGACGGTGGAGTAGTGTGTGTTGATGGACAACCTCTGGATGGACCCTGATATCTCCGCCACACTTCGCATGTACTCTCGAAGATCCTCACTCATCCCGGGCTGTCCAGGCTGGGTCGCATTCATTCCAGGCTGGGTTGTTCCAGGTTCGAAGGGACGTACGGGTGGTGACCCTATCGTGACCGATGCTATGAGGCTTGCTGCTACTGGGATTATGAAGCTGAAGAGCACCCAGATGAAGATGGCTACGAGGAGGCTGCGAGATGTCTTGGTGAAGAGCGTTGAGAAGAAGAGGCAGATAGTGTAGTAGGCCGCGAATAGCATCACGGAGAGGAGGGTGAAGGTGAGAAGCCTTGTCACGCCGTCCAAGGTAAGGGTCACACCCTGAAGCCAGACGCCCCCGCCCGCAGCTATGAGGGTCGAGGCGAACATCGCCACTCCGGCTGCCGCGATGCCTGCGAGCGCCTTGCCGGTTATGACATCCTCTCTGTGGATAGGCCTAGCGAGCATGAGCTTCAAAGACCCCACTTCCCTCTCCCCCGATATGGCGGTGTAGCCGAGGGCGATCCCCAGTATGGGGGCGACAAACATCATGGCGGAGGCTAGGTCCGATCCCACTCCACCAAAGAATCCCATTCCCCCGATCGATCGACTCATGCCACGTACTATGGAGGTGCTTGCTGAGATGAAGGCCCAGAGGGCTACGAAGAGTATGATGACAATGAAGAACCTCTTGCTTCTCAGCGTCTCGCTGAACTCCTTCTTGGCTATGGTGACCAACCCGCTAGGCAAGCTTCTCAACCTGCCCATGGAAATGCGTGAATATCTCCTCCCAACTGGGCGGAACGGAGCCGAAGGACTCAACTTCATACCCTTTCTGAATCGAATCGTAGATGAGATCGCCAACGTCGCGGTCTGCTGAGATGAGCACCTTGTCTCCCTCCATCGCAACTCGTACTACACCATCGATTCTCTTCACCTGCTCAGCCAGGCGGCCCGCTCCCTTCCCGACAACCACCTCATATCTCCGCCCCTTGGTCTGGGTCACGGTTTTCGCCAGCTCTTCCAAGCTTCCATGAGCGAGCACCTTGCCCAGCTTCACGATGGTGGCGTGGGTGCAGATCATTCCGATCTCAAACAGTAGGTGTGTGCTGATGATGGTTGTCCTTCCCTCTTTGCTTGATTTCACTACCAGATCCCGGAACCCCTTGGCTCCATCAGGGTCAACGCCGGCTGTCGGCTCATCGAGTATCAGCAGCTCAGGGTCCTTCAGCAGGGCTTGAGCTATTCCAAGCCTCTGCTTCATTCCCCGGGAGAAGGTCGAAACCTTTCTCTCTGAAAGGTCCTGCAACCCCACGGTCTCTAGGACTTGGCCTGCCCTCTCTTTGAGCTCGGCCTTTGGTATCCCATCCAACTCACCCAGGAAGAGAAGGTTGGCCAGTGCGGTCATGCCATCGTAGAAGCCGAAGCCCTCGGGGAGAAGACCCACCTTTCGCCTAATCTTCACAGACTCCTTCACTATGTCGTAGCCTAGCACCCTTCCGCCTCCCCTGGTCGGCAGGGTGAGTCCCACCAGAAGCGAGATCAACGTGGTCTTGCCTGCTCCGTTATGCCCCAGCAACCCTAGGACCGCTCCTCTTGGAACCTTCACGTTGGCTCCATCCAGCGCCCTAATCTCCTGTCTCCCACTCCGGTAGATCTTGGTCAAACCTTGGGTTTCGATCACATACTCCAAGACGATTCACCTCCTCCCGAATCTCCAGTACACAACCACCAAGGCAGCGACAATGACGACGATCAACACCAGGCCCAGATAAGCCACCTCCCCCCTCTGCGCCACCTCCAAGTGCACAGACCGTACGGCACCCGCCACTTGGTCGGACTTCGCTTGAAGGGAGACGTAGTAGTCCCCTGCATCGACGTCAGGAGGTATCTCGATTTGAACAGTATACACAGCCGAGGCCCCCGGCTGGAGTAGCGAGATGATCTTCGGGGTCAACGTGACATTGAAGTCCTCAGGCATGTCCGTAATTTCGATCTCAAGATTGTTCACGATGTTG
>JBGVSY010000133.1:0-9748 GCA_041862235.1 Nitrososphaeria archaeon
ATCGTTGACGAAAAACGCATAACGATGAACCCCTTCGTCCAAGAAGTCGTCTCTTCCGTGGCGAGAGCCATCGCATCCACGCTGAAAGGAGTCAAGCCTGAAGAGATGCGGACCCTCACCCTCAGCATCAACTTTGCCGAGATGGCCCGCAAGACTTCGAGGCGAGGCTCACCCAGAGCCACGTGAAAACTCGCTCAAGCTTGATCGATCGCCGCAATAACGATCCACTAGCCCTCCGTGTTCAGTCCACATCGACTCCAGTTGAACCGGGCGCTCGAAGCAAAACATTATAGAGCCGATACCGAAGCGCCCAAACACATGTGACAATCCTTGGGTCGAACGTATAACGACTTTGAGTCCGACGTGAAAACCGCGACTACCTCCGAGGAGAGGGTCAGGCTGGCGATTCAAGGTCTGGCCAGCAACAAGTTCGTAAGGAACATAGAGGCTCTAGACAGGTCAGATCTTGATCAAATCAAGAAGACGGACCCCGATCTGTTCGCAATGCTCGAGCCTGATGAAGTCAGAGAAGCGCTTGTGTTGACCGGGTTTTTCAGATATTCCCTATCGAAGGGGATGCCCGGTCAAGGAGAAATCGAGCTGGAGGACATGCCTTCCTGCTCGAGAAGGGACTTCATCACCTTCACTGAGATCTTCACGTCAAGAGAAGAGGTACTCCCACCCGAAGAATGGTATTCTGGATCAGATGCTGTGAAGATCGCCCTCAAGTCCATAATCACACTTCATTCAGAACTAAAGACCACAATTCACGAGCTCGGTGAAGGTGCCGAGGAGCGGCTTCCACTGCTCAAGCTTAATGCAAAGCAGCTTCGTGCCGTGACCAACGTCCTAGAGTATAGCGATTCGTACCTTGTGGAGAAGCGCTCCCAGATATCCAGCCTCCTCGGCGCTCAGTTCTAGCCAAGAGCATCGTCGGAATCTACTTGCCTATCGGCTTCGAGTACTCGGCATGAGGCATCCGTGCACAGAACTTCTTTAGACTCCCACTCCAAGGGGCATCCTCCCCCGCATGAGGTGAAGTGAGCACATTGCTGGCACCTCTCGGACGCGTACTCCCTGGTTCTTAGCTTCCGCGCTAGGGGATGGTTCCATATTTTCTCCCATGGGTCGGTGAGGAAGTTGCCCAAGGCGGTGTAGTAGCTCTGGCAGGGGAGAACATCTCCGTCGGGCTCGACGCACATCGTCACCTTTGCAGCTGTACAGGTCTTCAAGCCTAGGTTCAGGCTTACAGGGTCAAGCTCTTCGTAGCAGGTCGGCGTGTACCACTCGAACCTCATACCATCGCTCAAGGCTCTGTCTCTCATCTCGATCAGGGTCTGCTTCAGCTTCTCCGGTGGGAGGGCGAAATCCTTGGCCACATCAACTCCCCTGCCCGCGTAGATCAGAGCATTAACAGACATCCTCTTGACACCAAGACCACTAAGGAAGTCAACGATCTCCAGGCTGTGATCAATATTGAGAGGGTTCAGCGTTGTGTTGACGCTGACGTAGAGTCTCTGTTTCAATATGTTTCTTATGCCTTGAACGGTCTCCTGATAGCTACCGATTCTCTGAGTGATCTTTTCGTGGACCTCGGGGCGGCTCGATTCAAGTGTTACTTGGATGAAGTCTATGCCGGCTGAAGCAAGGCGCTCGACAAGTTCTGGATCGGACAGCTTACGCCCGTTCGTAACAATCCCGGAGACAATACCGTACCTCTCGGTCTGAGCAACTAGCTCTGGGAGGTCATCTCTCATGGTCGGCTCACCGCCCGTGAACAGTATCTGGGGAATTCTGAGCTCGAAGGCTTTGTCGATCACAGCCTTCCATTCTTCAGTTGACAGTTCCTTGGCAGCAGAAGCCTTCCCCGCGTAGCAGTGCATGCATACATTGTTGCAGCGGTAAGTTATGGCGAGGTCGAGTCGATAGGGCGCCTTGATCTCTTGGCTGAATGGATCGAATCGTTTGAAACCGAGGTAGGAGATTGGGCAGACATCGCTGGACGCCACGGAGTTAATGGCGTTTATGATTCCTAGATGGTCTGCTCGAATCATGTCAGCGGAGGCCTTGAACCTCCTCTTCAGGTCCCTTACAGCTTCGCCGACTTCCTTGTTTTGCATGAAGAGCTTTACATGCTCTGTCGCTGTTGGATTCAGGAAGAGAACCTTTGAGGCGTTCACGATTAGGGTTCCGGACTTGTCTTCCTCTACCCGGAGGTGTAGGTTCAGCCCAGTTGATCTGTCACGGTAAATGTAGAAGTCCTTGCCTAGAACCCTCCTTGCAGGAGGTGCTGAGGAAGCGCCAGGCTCTCGAGTCATCTTCAGCCAGCACCTCCCCCCGCGCAGGCGCACGCACATGATACACACGCACAGACACAGGCGCATGAAACGCAGGCGCACACACAGCTGGAGTGCTGAACCACGGGCTTGGAGGGAGGAGGTGCTGGCGCCAGAGCCTGAGCCACCGTGTCGGCAAACTTCTCCGTGTTGGCGACGATTGAGTTCGAAGTGTTCTCAATGCCCGTGACGATGGCGTTTGCATATTCGGTAAGGCTCGGTGCCTTGGCCGGCGTCGTAGCCTGAGATGGTGTGGGGACTGGAGAGTACTGCCTAGTGTAGAGCCACCACCACCACCAGCCAGGCAACGGGACAACGACTTCGTCACCAGTCAGGACTCTGTCAATGCGTTTGTCGAAGTTGGGGTCCGTCATCAGCCACTCCAGACTGTCGCTAGCGGCGCCCAGCTTTACCTGTGGAGTCTGCGCCTGAGTCACTTGCTCCCAAGCTCGGTTCACTATTTCTTGGTAGTGCAGGACTGTGTCTTGCCTACAGTAACCCGCGAGCTTTTGCTCCACGCCGTCCCGAAGGATCTTGAACATCTTGAGAAGCTGGTCTTCATCGAGGTATCCGCCCCCCTCTTTTCCTGGGGTGACGGCATCCAGGAAGGATCGCTCATAGTACCTGAGGTTCTCCACACCGTCAGATACCCTGAGCCTCAGCCTCGGCTTGACCGTGACGACCTCAGCTGCCCCCTTCCGCATAGCGCTGAAGAGAATCATCGTAAGGATCCGGGTGGGGCTTGAGGTGAGGAGGTAGGCAGCCTCAACAGCTGTCAGGCCCCGGCGAGGCCCGAGGCCCTCGATTCCTATCGATGGCCGTACGTATGTCTGCTTCCTCGCCCTGCTTACGACAACTCCAATGGCTCCTGCAACCAGTACGAAGATAAAGAAGATCACACCGAGTGCTCCCAGGGCAGGGCCGGGTGTGGGAGTGGAGGTCTGGGTTGTGACAGTCGTCACAGTGCCTTGACTGACGTATTCGGCTGGGAAGGAGGCGCCGAAGGTCACCTTTTCATTTGGGCTAAGATCGTGTCTCTCCCAATAGACGAGGTACCTGCCGTTCTCCTGTAGAAGGTTGTCCCAGTTGGGTGTCACCCTTATCTCTTCACGTCCCACCCCGTCTGGTAGAACCACGGCAAGCCTCAGCTCTCTGACGGAACAATCCCACCAAGCGGGCGTGAACTGCATGCCAACGTTTCCTGGGTTGGTTGCGTCGTCGAAGACCATGTCAGGTACCGTTGCGTTGACGAAGAACACCAGGGCTCCGCCAACTGGTATGTTGAGATCTCCTATCCTGATGCCAGACCAATCTCCCGAGCTCGCGTCCTGCCAGTTTAGATGTTGGCCCGAGGCATCCACCACGTAGACCACTTGAAAGGGTCTCTTCGGCATTCCAAGAGTAATCCAGCTGAGAGAGCCTGACGAGGTGGGGTCGTTGACGAAGGTTATGTTGTACAGGATGCTTATGGAACGGTCGTAGTTGATGAAAACCTTGCTCCACTGCCTCTCAACGTGATAGATCTTGGCCTGGGCTCCAACCGAAGCCACAATGCAGACTGCGGCGAGAAGGAGAACCGAAGCAGTCAGGCTACCAAAGCGGCTCCTCAGAGACCTTCGACCTCCAGCCGCAGTGTACGCAGGCGGCCGTACCTGTCTTTGGGTCAGGAGGGGGTAGGGGCGCTCCACAGTTTGGGCACTTGAGCGCCTGCGTCTCTACAGGTCCCCCCGGAGCCCATTCAACTTCCACCTTCTGAACAACGGGAGCTTGATACTTCAAGCCCAGGTAGAGTATTACAAGGGCGACGGCGATCATGACACCACCGGTCAGCAGCCTTGAAGTTGCGTACGCTGATGCGATCAAGAACAATGCTCCAAGGCTGCCCAAGACCAAGAACGCCAGAGCCGCTCCGATTCTGACCCAGGAAACCACGGCTAGTCAGACGGCCACAAACTGTGATCACTATAAACCTTTTCAACTATCTCATTCTCAGTTCGTGCTGTACTCAATTTTCTCTGAGCCCAACGTTCATAATCCGATGGTCTTCGCGTTCAGGGAACCCGTCGGCGAATGAGGTTGACATCTTACCCGAGCCTGAGGCCTCAGGGCATGAGGAGAGCAACATCCACTGTTACGGAGTGTTGGATCAGTGTTGTTGCCGAGTATCTCGATCTGATGGGTGTCAGATACAACCTAGACCGAGGTAGAGGCGCTTTCGAAGTCTTCGAAGACGATGATGGCAAGATCCAGAGCCTCATGCGCATCGAGGTCCTTCCGTCGGGATACGTTGTGGCAAGCACCACCATTCTAACAGTTGATGAAATCCCGGCTGAGAATCGGCTTGAGGTCTACGAGAAGTTGCTAGAAACCAACTGCAAGATGCCTGAGGCAAGATATGCCATCAACAACGAAGGCTATGTCTCTGTTAGTCTGAGGTCAACGGTGGACTCGGTAACCGGTGAGAACTTTCGCAGCCTCCGTCAAACGCTCGTTAACGGCGTGAACTACTTCTTCGGCCAGGTTGCGCCTGATCTCCTGGTCAAGAAGCCCAAGCCGCACATTCGCCGTTTCGTTGCGGTCGATTCGAAAGGCTGAATTGTTAATAATCGACGCCATCATCTTCATCGCTTTTCCGAGAACCGGAACGTAAGATGGAATCGTCGGTTCTACGCGTCTCAATTCAGGAAAACATGAAGTGACGATGTGAAGCAAAACTCGAACTGCAACGTTTATTCTGTTCAAAGAGTGAGGAGATCTTGGCGCGAGCGCTGGGCGGCAGCGATCGATCGCAGGCAGGGCTCGAGGGAAAGCACGGCCCCGAGCCCTCGCGCCACTTCACCCGAAAGAGTACCGCCAGACTTAGCGGCGGTGAACCAGTTCTCGATAGAGCTCGGGTCTGCGATCCAAAATCAGATCGTTGTACTTGCTCAACCTCTTGTCCCGCGCCTCGTCGAGGTTGAGCTGGGCGACCCTCACCTCTTCTCTTCTGGCGCTGCGTGCTAACACCTGCATCGACGGGCCCGCGATCTGGCTTCCACCAGTAAACCTCAGCCCGCGCTCCACCCCTGTGCGATTGGCCGTCACAATGAACACCCTGTTCTGGACGGCTGCGCCCAACATGGCTGTCTGGCAGTATGGGAGAACCAGGTTTGATGGTTGACAGATTACTTCTGCTCCCTTGAGAGCTAAGACTCTAAGGGATTCGGGAAACGCCCAGTCAAAGCAGATTATGATGCCGATCTTCGCTCCGCCCACGGCATAGACCTCGAAGGAGGTGTTGCCAGGTTGAAACCATTTCTTCTCCTTGTGAAAGAGGTGCGCCTTTCGGTACTTGGCCATTAGCTCTCCGTGAGAAACTAGGATCGCGGAGTTGTAACACACACGTCTGGCAATTTCCGCCACGCCGGCGACGATGCTCAGCCCACGCTCCCGTGACAGTCCTATTAATCCATTGGTTGAGGGGCCTCCTGGAATCTTCTCGCAGAGGGAGCGGGTCTCGGTGACACTTTTGAAGACGTACCCGGTGGTGCAGAGCTCCGGAAGGACCAGCAGCTCAGCCCCCATCCGAGCAGCCGTCTTCGCGAGACTTGCTATCTTCTCGAGGTTTCTTTCCGTCTTCCCGAAGACAGGGTTGAACTGCGCGTAGCCAACCTTCATGTGAGCAAGGTCCCTCGAGAGAGTATTATCGCTTTCGGCGAACCTGAAACCCGGTTTTCAAACAAAGAGTCCGATGTCGAACCTCAGACGACAGTAAGAGATTCCAGATCACGAGGGTAGTGGGTCAGGATCTCGGCGCCGTCCTTCCTGATCAAGACCGTTTCCGAATGTCTGAAGCCCCCGAGGCCAGGCACGTATACCCCTGGTTCACAGCTCAAGACCATCCCGGCTCTCATGATCGTGTTGTCCCCGACATCGAGCCACGGGGGCTCATGCTCCTCCAAGCCGATGCCATGACCTGTGTGGTGTCGAATAAAGGATCTACAGCCCCGTCTTCTCAGCACCCGATTGGCTGCCATGTCAACCTCTCTGCACTTGGCTCCAGGCTTGAAGGCTTCGAGTGCTGCGTCCTGGGCCTCGAGCATGATCTCGAAGTACTTCCTCTGCTTGGTGTTGGGCCTGCCAACGACCATCGTGCGCTCAAGCTCGCTCAAGTATCCACCCACGTTCGGTCCGGAGCCTGCTCCCAGAACATCTCCTCTCCTTATTGGTCTGGCCGTTGAGATGCTGTGCGGGACGGCCGACTTGGGTCCGACCTGCCCCCTAAAGCCGGCTGAAGCCGGAAGATCTGAAACAGGGGCCTCGAATCCGGGCCCGAGAGTTTTCCTCATACGTTTTGATGCCTCAAGGGATGCCCTGGCGGCTACCTCGACGTCCCATTCACCTGGTTTTACATACCGTTGGAGAAGCGTGACGGCGAGGTTTCCCCACTTCACGCTCCCAGTGATTAAATCGATCTCCTCGGGTGATTTAGTGAGCCTCATCGACGGTACCAGTTCGTGCGCTTCAACGAAATTGGCTCTCGGCACCAGCTCCGATATCCCAGGCCCTCTGTAACCCCACGTGGACAGCGCGCCTTGCGGGTTGTCTATCCCGATGACCTTCCCGTCCAGCCTCATATCCTTCAGAAATTTGGCGAAGTGTTTCATCGGATGTCTGGTTCCTGGGTAATCAAGGTAGGTTCTGATACGAGGTATAAGACGGGTCTTAGGAGGTATGTGCTCCTTCTCCAACGCGGGCCCCATGAAGGTTATCTCCCCGTCAAGCGGGACGACGACAGCCAAGGGTCTCTCGGTAGAAATGTAGGAGAACCCCGTGAGGTAGAAGATGCTCGCCCTGCTGACCAAATAGAGCGCGTCAATCCCCATCTCATCAATCTTCGCTCTCACGGCAGCTATCCTTCTAAGATGCTCCTCTTCAGTAAGCCGAATCTTCGGCAAAGTGGCCACCAACTCTGTCAGGCGGACGAGACAATTTATTTCTTGTCGAAGACGCTATCGTTTCTCGCCGCACTGAGGGCAGTACCGAGCGAGCAGGGGAATTGTCCTTTTGCATCTCGGACACCTGCGCGTAGAGAGGCTCCAGGCCAACTCTGGTCTCAGCGGAGCCCCACATGAGGCACAAAAGTTGTGTACAATGAGCGTGAGTTGGCCACATCTCCAGCACGTCGGATGTCTCTTCGCCTTCACTTGTGGATACGGCAACAGGAGAATGGCCGTCGTCAATGCCGCTACCTCACATCACAGCTTGCAACGCCTCGCTATAAGCGATTGGCTGCCTCTCAACGGCTCAATCGATCGAAAAAGTGATAGAGTCGTTCCGAGGATAGGTCGTGAGGCGGTGAGGACGCTCCGTGAGTAGTGTCTTTGATGTTCTGGAGGAGCAGGCGAGGCGGAGGAGGATAGAGGAGAGAAGATATGCCATAGGTGTGGACCTCGGAGCAACCAATGTACGGGTCGCCATCGGTGACGAAGAGGGTAGGTTGCTCCGGAAAAAAGAGGAGAAAACTGAGGTTCATCTCGGCCGAGACTCTCTCAGTCAGCAGATCGCCCGTATGATCGAGCATATCATAGGTAAGGAATACGCCGTTGCAGACATTAGGGGAATAGGTATTGGCTCCATTGGGCCGCTTGACCCCAAGAGAGGAGCCATATTGAAGGCAGCCAACATCCCCTTTGACTTCGTCCCCCTTGTCCAACCCCTAATGCGCAGGTTCAACCTGCCCGTCTACCTCATCAACGACTGCACAACGGCCGTCATAGGAGAGAAGACGTTTGGAGCCGGGAGACACCTGGACCATCTGGTCTACGTAACTATAAGCACGGGCATCGGAGGAGGAGCGTACGTCGACAACCATGTGCTCATGGGGAAGGACAACAACGCAGCAGAGATAGGACACTTCATGGTGGACATGGAACAGAGGATGGAGTGTGGCTGCGGGAGAAGAGGACACTGGGAAGCGTACTGCTCAGGGCGCAACATCCCTCGATACGTCAGGATGCTTCTCGACGACACACCTGCCGGCGAGAAGAGAGGCAGCCTCCTAGTCAATGGCGTAAACTCCAAACGCCTGACATCGAAGATGATCTTCGACGCCGCTAGGAAGGAGGATCCCCTCGCTCTCAAGTTCCTGAACGAACTCGGAGAGCTAAACGCCATCGGATTCAGCGACGTCACAACAGCCTACGATCCTTCGCTCATAACCGTAGGGGGAACCGTAGCTCTCATGAACGACGACCTGATTCTCCAGCCTATTCGAAAGAACTTAGAGCGGTTCAGTATCAACAGGGTTCCAGACATAATGATAACGCCTCTGGGGGAAGACATTGTGCTCTACGGTGCCATCGCGATGGTCTTTCACCCGCCAATATAGCGTCCACCCCTTGCGAGCCATGTCAGACAGGAATTTAGCGACGAAATGAACACGCAACCTGTTACATGTGTGTTCGATCGGCGCGGCAAGTAAACCCATGAGTTGGAATTGTCCATCAACGACTCAGTCGACCGCCTTTCTGGTGCGGCTCCAAGAACGTGAAGTGGCCTACTTACTGATCTCTTTATTGATGAAGTCTGCCATATAGTGGTTCTTCAGGGTAACCCTCACGGCCTTCACGCCAGGTAGCGTCTGTAGCCGGCGTCGAATGTCTTTCCCTATCTGCGTTGCAAAGACTGGCGGACAGAAAGGCATCGTGAGATGATAATCCACCTCAACGGTGTCCCCCTTAATGTCGACCCGGTCCACCAGCTTCATGTCGGTGATCGGTACGCCGATCTCCGGGTCGATCACCTTGGCCAACTCTGCCATGACGCTCTCCTTGTCAACACTCAACGAGGGCACCGGCTCAGTGACTTCAGCGCCTGCTTTTATGCCTTGTCAGCCGTCATCTTCCAAGAACTAGTTCAGGTTTTTCAGAACAATCGACTCAAGTAAAACTTGTCCGAGGCTCATGGAGGCTCAAGAAGCCAGTACAGTGACGTTTCCTTGAACCCCAAAGTCAGAATAACGCTTCTCAAAACGATGGGAACCACTGCCAACATAGCAGCCGCTCTCTGGATTTTCTTCGTCGTGCTCTACTACCTCGTGATACCCTTGACGCAGGACGGCGCACAGCTCCCTGAGCTGCTCAACCACGCGCCCATGCTGAGTATCTACGGGTTGGGGATAACCCTGCTCTTCTGGTCAAGATCAAAGGTCTCGGCCGCCTCAGCTTCAGCCAGGGCTGATCTGGAGGCTAGGTTCATCGGGTATATGGAGCTGTATGAGGACATAGGATTGGAGTCCCTGGCGGATAAGCTTGAGATGGACATCGTCGATGTCGAGAACCTGATAGCCCACATGAAAGCAAGCGGGGTCCTGAAGAACATAGCGGTAAGCAAAGAGACATCAAGGATCCTCTACGGGAAGAAGGCAAAGG
>JBGVSY010000134.1:0-7375 GCA_041862235.1 Nitrososphaeria archaeon
CGCAGATCCACGACCGTATTGCCAGGGGAGTCTCCATTTTTTCGGAGGGTTGCCTATCCTCCAATTTTTTGGAGACCCACATCGAATCACAATCCTTGCCCCAATTCAAGCGCCGTACTACTGCGGACGGAGCGTCAGCGCTCCTTGCGGATGCCCACCGCGTCGATCGATCTCACGTCTTGCCTGCATCTCAGCGTATATTGAGTTATGAATCCATCTGCCCGATACACACGGGGATTTGTTTGGGTTTTGTATTGGGTTTGGGTGAATCTGCCTTTCCTGGGCTCCATCGGGTCAAAATGGAGCGTTAGCGCGTTGTGAATTGAGATAGCGGAAGGCCTCTAGCGCGGTGGCTGTTGAATTTCAGTGGTCACTGAGATGCGGGTTCTTGGGTGTATTGTCAGTTGCTGG
This sequence comes from Nitrososphaeria archaeon, assembly GCA_041862235.1. Lineage (GTDB taxonomy): Archaea > Thermoproteota > Nitrososphaeria_A > Caldarchaeales > JAVZCJ01 > JBGVSY01. The sequence goes on from JBGVSY010000134.1 coordinate 412, forward strand.
CCTGTCCACTTCTCGTTGTTGTAGAGGAGATCACGGCGAAAGTTTGGTCGGAATCGTTATATCGGGTGATCCGGTCTGCCGGCCGATGGTGGACGTCTTGAAGGGCGTTGTGTTGTATGACACTTCTTACGGGAACACGCAGCGGGTTGCTGAGGCGATCGCGGATGGGCTCAGAGAAAGGGGGCATGAGGTTGGTCTCTACCATATCAAGGAGGCGGGGAGGCTTTCTGCAGAGGACTATGACTTTGTGGTCGTTGGATCTCCGACGAAGATGGGCACGATGAGTTTTGCGATGAGGCGGTTCCTGGGGAAGTTCAAGGACGAGGGGTGGATGGGCAAGCCCTTTTTCGCCTTTGACACGGAGTTGGTGGATGTCATCGAGAAGGGTGGGGTGAGTGCTGGGGAGAAGATCCAGAAGGAGCTTGAGGAGAAGGGGATGAGGCCTTTGGCGCCTGTTTTGAAGGCGGGGGTCGGCGGGACAAAGGGTCCCCTTGTCTCTACAGCGATCGAGAAAGCCAGAAAGCATGCCTGGGATTTCGCTGACATGCTTGTCTAGCCCGTCACCCACAGCCCTCCAATAAATTGGATTCTATGTATCCCTCCAATTTTTCGGAGGGTCGACTTTTTCCACAATGACAACAATGGTCGCCATTGATGACCATAATAAGAGAACGCGAAGTGCCCGCTACATTTGTGATCATTATTGTGATCGGGGTTCCCAAATATTGAGAAAGGCTCCAATTTTTTGGATGCCCTTCTAGAAGCTAGGAGACCGAGCGCAGGGGTGATCGAGTGGTTTTCTGGGGCGGCTATCGCTCGATCTTGAAGTGAGGCTTATCTTGCTCTGAATCTCGCAAGTTGTTTCCTTGCCTTTGCTAGCTGCCTCAAGATCCTTCGATGAATCTCCTTCGCAGTTGATCGATTGATCGTCACCAGGTCCAGGCCCCAGACGAGTAGCGTGGTTGCAACCAGGGAGAAGACGGCTGATACAAGCAGCAAGGAGAACCATGGGGCAAGAGTTGTGCCTTTGCTGGAAGGCGTGGTGGCGGTCCCGCCGACGGCGACGGTCTTTGTGGTGGTGAGGGATACCGTTGTTGTGAGGGGTACAATGGATCGATCGATCGTGGTGAGAACTGTCTCCGTAATGGTAGTTACAGGACCTCGATCGAACTCGGTGGTCGTGCTGGTCAGGGTGACGTTGACCACGACAACAACGCGGCTCGTGACCATGGCTGTCTTGGTGACAACGAGTGGTCCAGAGACCGTCACGTCAATTTGCATGTTGGGGGCGTCCGGCGCGGTGGCTGAAGCTGACCCCGACTTCGGGCCTTTCGAAGCGGTAACAGCCAACGTGTCTCCTGGACCAGTTACAGAAAGACCGGTGATTGCGTACGCACCGTTGGGAAGGGAGGTTGTGCTCTTTTGGTCGATGGAGGAATTCACGGTGACAATCGCCCCTTCGACAGGTCTTTGCTCGTCCGTGACGTAGCCGTAGACGCTGAAGGGAAGGCCCTGGGCTGAAGCACTCGGGAGACATGGGCTTGTAGACAGAACGAATAGGAAGATCGATAATACCAGCCCAGCGCTCTCCAGCCAGTCCATGGGGGACCTTGCCCTTTGCATCCCGTTTCCAGTCGGTTGAAGCGGGCTATAAAATAGTCCCTTATCGATCGACCGGTTGAAATATCGAGAAACCCTCCAGTTATTTGGATACTATTGCTTCGGCGCGTTGATGTGGAAGGAGGGAAAGGGTGGTGTTTAGAGCGTGAGTTCGATCGATCCTGACCGGAGGAAAATCTAAAACCCGTTCCTTGCACTATGTCTGATTCGGGCTGGGCGCATGAAGAGGAATTCATTCGATTTCAGGGCAATTGATCGATCAAAGGAGGAGCGTGCCTCGCAAGCTGATTCCGGTTTGGAAACGTCTCAAGATAGTGGGACCATCGTTAAGCCTCATAGGCCTGGTTTGAGGGAGAAGGTCTTCTTCCTCGTCTCTGGGATAGTCGTGAGCGTTCCTCTCACGCTCTTCGTCAGCGGGTTCTCAGACAGTCTGTGCGTCTTGATGCCGATACTGTATGCCAATGTTTGTTCAATCGCCATTGTCGCGCCTCTTGTTGAGGAGTTTGCCAAGGCCTATCCTCTCTTCTATCGTCATGGTGAGACTCAGAGGTCCATTTTCACTTTGGGCTTTCTTGTTGGACTGGGGTTTGGGATCTCCGAGTTCCTCGTGTACGTCCTTACCTTGGGGGCACCGGTATATGTCCGGTTGTCTGGGATCTTGTTCCATGCGACGAGCACATCGATCACCGCCTACGGAATCGGAACGAAGCGAACTGTGTGGTTCTATCTGGTCGCTGTGGCCCTTCATTTTTCGAACAACTTTGCGGCGCTGTTTGGTCTGCCCTGGGCCCTAGTCGGGACGGCTGTCGTAGTATTGGCTTTTCTTCTCTCCTGGCGGCTCTACCGCAGAACCTCAGAGAAGACCGTGGATTGGCAGAGTGATCGTCCGTAGATCGTTGTAGAGGCGGGCCTTCATACGTGATGGACGATTCGATCATTCAGTGTTTGATTGGGCTTGCCTCCGACCAGAAAAAACTGGTTTCGCCCCGTCTCAGGGACTCTTCAGGGAGGCTATGTCCCGTAGAGTTTCTGGATTCCCGCTATGTCTCCGTCGTAAAGGGTTTGCTTGATCGTTTCGCCGAAGGTCGAGTAGCCGTACATCGTCTCCAACGGGCAGTTGTAGATGTCTGCGAGTCCCACTCCATGTCCAAGCTCGTGCGTGGCGATGTTCTGAACATCCATGACAGTCTTGTCGATCGAGCCGTCGCCCCAGTCGTAGAAGATGTTGAGCAGGATGTCGAACTCGACAATCTCCCTGTATGGCACGGGCCCGCTGAAGTATCCCCATACAGCCGTGACCGCGATCACGTTTGAGTCGGGGTAGATGTCAAAGAGGACTTCGTTTCTTCCGTCAAGTTCGGAAACCTCGTCGTCCCAGCTTCCATCGTTAATCTTTCCGCCGAAGGCGAACAGCACAGCGGATGTGTGGCTATCCCACTCTTGTGCAGCAGCGGTTATTGCGGAGGTCACGAATTGAGCCGTCAAGTCGTTGGGGTTGTCGGGGTCGATCACGTATTCGACGGGCAGTGTTTTCCACACCACGCCCTTCCCAAAGGTTGCGTAGTGGTTGCTGTGACCGTTTTCGCTTGGCTTGGGGCCGCCTGCCCAGGGTGGCTTTGCGTAGCGGTGTATGACTATGCGTCTCTCAATCGTTCTAAGAGGAAGAGCGGAGGCGGCTGCGGCGAAGACGGTGACGATCAGCAGTAGGCTGACAGTGAGAACCAGTCTTGCTCGTTTCATCTGGATTTTCCCTCCGACCTCAATATGTCGTTTCGCTTGACGTATTTAGCAGTGACTTAGGGGAATCAGGGTTCTTCTATAGTTTTGTTTGACTTTTTCTATGCGTTGAATCTATGCCGGGTGAGGGATCGACGATCCATTGGGTGTAGAGGGAGGTGTGTCGAAGGCATCCAATTTATTGGATACCCCCCTCCATCTTTTTTCGCGCGGGGGTGGGAGCGGTATCTAGCCCTCTACCTGTAGCTCTGTCTGCTCTTCTGGGTCCCTGAGGTCTCGATTGTTGTTGTTGAACTGTTAGAACAATTCCGAGGGAGGTCGTGTGGGTGGGGTTTCTCTTGGTCGTCTTCGGGTTAGGAGGGCTGCTATGATTCCGACAGCTGCGATCGCTATGCCTATTCCGATGGCTGCCATGGATGTGGATGTCAGGAAGACCGTTTCGGTCGTTTCAACCCATATGGTTCTGGTTTGCTCCGTTGTCTCGAGCATCGTTGTCTGAACGGTGACGGGTTGCGTGGTTGTTTGGGTTGTCGTTGTTTTCATGGTTTCGGTCTGTGTAGTCAGGATTGGTATGATCGAAGTTGCGGTATATGTGACGGTCACAAGCTCGTACCCCGGTAACAGGGGCCTACTCGCTGGCACGACCAGTTTGCTCTCGTGGAGGGTGGAGTCGAAGAAATAGTTGATGGCTGAGTCTGTTCCTCCCTTTATCACGAATCCAAAGAATCCCCCCTTTGGTATCGTCAGGCTTCCTGCGTAGAAGGAATGCGTCAGTTCGACTGGCTTATCCGGCCCCACTGTCATGATCACCCCTGTGTTCCATTCCTCACTGCTCCAGACGCGCTCATGCTCGCTATCCCACGCATAGAGGGATACAAGGAAATGTTGTTCAACTTTGCGGTTTGACGCCCACATGATCAGAGTCCAGTACCCCATCTCGATCACGGTGTCTTCGGGGACTGGGCTCGTGTGGATCCGATAGAATATCGGGTGCCCTATTATCATGTAGTCTTCTGGGCGTAGACTCACCATTTCCGATAGCTTCCCCTCAAGCGGGAGGCTCGTATCCAGGACGTAGTGCTTACATTCGTGCTTGGTTCGGTGCCAGTAGAGGGTTTGCGGCATCGAGGTCTCTTCGCTTCGTGCAACGGGTCCGGTGATCTGGAAGATGACGAGCGAAACTAGCAACAGCGCAAGTATCGGTCTAGGTAACCATTTTCTGAAGGGCATGTTGCGAAAGCTCAATTTCTCACCCGGACACGATTGGCTATCTGCTGTATATTTAACATTGTTCAGCCAGATATGTGATTGCGATGGTTCGATCGAAAAGTGGGGGCCCTGTGAATAGGCCAGCTTGAGGGGTATGACAACGGAGGCCAACACTAAGTCGGTCGATCGTCTACGTCGAAAAACAGCTTGCACTGTGAGTAGTTTGAGTGAGCCAGCGACGACTATCGATCAACTCCGCCGGTGTGGGTAGCCTTTCACAGGTGTTGCTATAATTTCTGGGCATAAAGAAAAGTCCAAAAACAGTTTTCGTTTTCGTGGATGTGACGTATGGTCGGACCAACAATCTTTTAAGCTTGGTCGTGGAGCCTTCCCAACTCGATTGGGGGCGGAGCGGGCTAGGAAGAACAATGGGGTGGTTTTCTGTGCTTGACATGGACTCCTTGAAGAAGCTTGTGGGAAAGATGGTTGTGGTGAAGCGCCCCTTCCGAGGAAAGTGCTCTGGCGAACTGAGGTCGGTGAGCGAAACCTTCCTATTCCTGTATTGCGACGGGCAGAGCGTCATCTTGGACGCTAGGCAAGAAGGTCTTAGCGTTAGGCCGATCGCCCGAAGCCGCCGGATCTCGGATAGACTCCAGGCGGGGGGAGCGGCGGCGAAACGAAGACACATCAAAGCGGACAACGCTTCGATGGATCGCACCCTTGGAGCCGGTTGATCAGCGACCGGGGCCAGAGGGTCTCAACCTTGGTTGGAACCGTCGCAATCCCCTAATGGGTTCTAGTTCGGCGACATATTTAGAAGAGAAGGGACTTCGACGCTAGTCGGTCGAATATGCGATCGATCGATCGTGCAAGCATTATAAGTGGTGAAATAAGGCGCCTATTGGCCATAGATGAACCTCAAGAGGATCATCTTTGCTTCAACAGCTATCTTCTTGCTGGTAGCCTTCAAACTACTTGTGCTATCCCTGGACAGTGGAGAAACCATCGTTACAGGAAACCTTGAGGTAGAGAAAGGGGGCACACTGTTCTACATCGCACATGTCCCGCATGGTGGAGGACCCAAGCCTCTGTCAATCCTGATGCACGGATTTGGTGGAAGCTCTGAAATGATGGAGATCATGGCCCACGAGCTCGCCAACAACGGCATACTGGCCATCGCATACGACACGAGGGGACACGGCAAGAGCGGACTATACCTACCCGGTGATCAAACCGACATATACAACGATTTCCTCAAGATGGTGGACTTAGCTTTAGAATACGACGCCAAGACAGATGAGATCGCATTAGTAGGGCACAGCATGGGAGCGGGCTTCGCGCAGGCCATAGCCAGAAACGACAGCAGAATAAGATGCCTGGCCTTGCTGGGCGCGCTGCCTTCCTCAGACTATCTTGACAAGGACTCTAGAGTTAACGTCCTGGTCGTGAACGGGGAGAACGATGAGATAACAAGCGTGGAGACAGGGTTCAACGCCTTCAAGAACATAACAGGCATCGAGAATCCTGCAGTCGGCAAGACCTATGGAAGCTTCGATGACAACACAGCGAGAGAATTCTACGTTAGCAGCGTAAACGATCACCTAACGGTGCTGTACAGCGGCGATTCTGTGCAGAAAGTCGTTGGCTGGGTAGCCCAATTCTATCGAATACAAGAGCTAAGCTTCTCAAATGAACTCAGACTAGGCTTCTATGCCTTAACGTCGATTCTCGCTTATGTCACGATCTTTCCGTTAGTCGGCGTGATAAGAGACAAGCTTGAAACGAGAGAGGAACATGTACTAGAGCCACTCAAATTGTCTAGGATTGTTCCGGTATACCTGGTGGCTTCCTTTGTTGCAGCACCCGTCGCACTTCTCTTGCAGCTTCTTCTCATGAGGTTGACCCCGCTGTTCGTCTCAAACTTTCTGTTGGCGCTCTTCTATTCTCAAATCCCGGCGATATACCTGGCACTCTACGCCTACAAGAGGGCTACAGGAAAAGGCCTCAGGGACCTGCTGCGCGCTCATCTCTTGAGAGACAGGATCTACCTACGCGTAGCATATGCGCTGATCGTTTCCGCGATCGTATATTTCATGTACTACGTTGCGCTTCAGCAGTTCCTTAACGTGGAGATAGCCGCCTTCAGACTTGGGTTCACATCAATCCTGGCAGCACTGTTGATACCGTACACCGTCTTCAACGAGACGTTCTTCAGAGCTGTCTTAGGCACACTAAGAAGAGGCATAATCTACGATGCCCTACTCTCAGCGTCATTGAGGATCTCAAGCCTGCTCATATTCTACATAACACTAAGTATCATGTCAGCCGGCGCGATGGGGATGGTAGGCTACCTCTCCATAATAATCTACATGACAGCCCTGATCCAGCTGACCTTCGA
>JBGVSY010000135.1:0-8450 GCA_041862235.1 Nitrososphaeria archaeon
GCTGTAGGCGTGACTCTAAATGTCTGGAACTCAACCGGTGTCCTTGTCGGGAACCAGCAAACGGGACTCGACGGAAGAGCCAAGTTCAAGAACCTCCCGGGGCCAACTCAATACAGGGCAGAGGCGCTTTTTCAAGGCAAGACCGTCAGTCGGTCGATCGATATGGACTGGTTCACTCTAACCGTTGACCGCTTCAACAAGACGATAAGCGTAGACCTCGCAAGATTCACTTTGACGGTGAAAGACTACAACGACATGAGTATAGTGAGCAACCTCAACCTAACGGCTTCAGCCTATCTCGATGGAGAACTGGTTGCGAAGTCATCGTCCAAGAGCGGCAACATAGATCTGGGATCGCTTGTTCTCGGAACCTATAACATCAACGTGACGTTTGCCAACGTGACAGTTGCGTCTTTTTGGCACACATTGACGGAGGCGTCACAGGAGAGAACTGTAAACGCAGACTTCTATGATGTCACAGCGCGGGTTGACGCAAACGAGTTGTTGAACAGTGCTCAGGCCCAGAACCTGAGGATGAGGCTCGAGTACGATGGCTTTGCGGCAGAGTCTCCCGTGGGAGACAACGGCGAGGCTTTCTTCCAAGATGTGCCTCCCGCCAGGTGTAACTTGACGCTCTCCAAGGGTGGAACGCTGGTGGGCTCAGAGTATGTGAAGGTGAGCTCGCAAGGTCAGTTCCTGCCTCCCATAAAGCCCACAACCCATACTCTGAGCCTGAAGGTTGTGAACGCCGATCTTGAACCTCTCTTGTGTTCTGTTCGACTCGTCGAAATAGGAGGCATACCCGTCTCGACACTGGAGTCAAATCAAAGTGGAGTCGCTGTCTTCTCCAGAATCCTAGGTCTCACGTACGACGTGACCGTGACATGCAAGGGATATGAGGTGGGCCGACAGAGCGTGCAAGTTTCCCGGGACAGCTTTCTCCTTATCGTTGCCAAGGTTTACTGGGTTGAGGTCACGTTGACAGACTACGAGGGGTCAACCCCCATACAGGGAGCTTCCATAGAGGCTACAGCTCCAAACCTCTCGGGAACCGAGACGGTGCTCACGGATATTCGCGGGAAGGCTCTCTTCCAAGATATGCCTTCGGCTGACTATGTCTTCAGCGCCAAGTTCATGAACGTAAAGGTCTCCGCCCTCTCGGTCGCTTTGAGTAGCAACCAGAACATCACTTTCCCGTCTCCGGGCATATACGATGTGACGGCATGGTGCCTGGATGGAGACGGCAACCCCCTTAAACGCGGTGAGGCGCAGGTTCTGCTGGCAGGTAAGGAGGTCGCAAGAAAAGACCTAGACGAGGATGGCCGCGCCCGGTTCTTTGATCTTCCCAACACAACCTACGAGATCTCATCTTTTCTATATCAGGAGCAGGTGGGCACGGCCTCAGTTGCGCTAAGCACTCAGGGTCAGGTTGTTCAGTTGGAGACAAACGTATCGACGCTTAGAATCGAGCTCTTCGCGGCCGACAATACCACGATCGTCGAAGCTAACGTGACGGTTCTCAAGGACGGCCGCAGAATAGAAAGCAAAGCGCCTTCCACGACAGATCACAAAGCCAGCTTCGCACTGCCAGTGGGATCCTACAGAATCCTTGTGTACTACCAAGACACACTCGTGGGTGACATCATCCAAACACACTTCAGCTCAAAGGACCTTGATATTCCATGTAAAGTCTACAAGGTGCGGGTGAAGGCGGTAGACCTGCGACACGAACCGATTCACGGCGCTGAAGTATACATATCCAAAGACAGCGAGACGGTTCTATCTGTCGCGACCAACTCGAGCGGGCTTGCCGAGTTTTATCTCGCCGGCGGAGAGCATGCTTGGCGCGTAGTTATGCCAGGCAGGTCGTCTTCAGCCGTGGTAAACACCGAAGACAACCTCCAAATACTTCTCCTGAATGTTCAGGACCAGCCTTCCCTAGCAGTGGCAGCTGCAGCCGGATGCGCGGTTGCACTGCTTCTGCTTGTGGTTTCACTCTATTTGCGAAGAAGGACGAAGATGGGAGCGACGGGGGTCAGACAGAAACGATACAGACCGCGAGTTCCGAGAATCTGAAGAGGAGTTTTCTTTGACGAGCAACGAGAGCGGCGGCGACGTCGAGCTGGAAAGTCGTGAAGAACCGTCAGCAGAGATAGTCAAGACGGTGATTGTTGTCGTGGCCTGTCTAGGAGGAATTGTCGTTGCATGGTTCTTCCTCCAACAATTGACTGGAACGCCGTTCCCACTCTTGGTCGTGAAGTCTGAGAGCATGACACCGACGATACTGAAGGGCGATATAATAGCGATAACATCGGTTCATTTCACCGAGATAACGGCGGAATACGGCACAGGGGACGTGGTAATCTTCTACAGGCCCGGATACCTGGGCGACAACGACTGGATCATAGTGCACAGGGCTGTGCGTCGTCTGCCATCAGGCATCATCACGAAGGGAGATCACAACCTAGACACGGACGAGTTCACGTGGGGTCCTGTACCGGAGGAGAACATCATAGGAAAGTGGACCGAATTCAGCATACCCTACTGGACAGGAATCGGGTACCTCGTTCTTGTCCTTAGGGGGGAGGAACTGGCGCCTTTGGGAACCGCGATAATTGCGGCGGTAATAGTAGTCAACGTGATCATAATAGCCAGGGATCTCCTCAAGAGCTCCCGACCGGGTCAAGGATGAAAGCGAAGTTTCAATCGATCGATCGCTCCTGATCTCCGCGGGCGGCGGCCCAATTCTTATATAGATACCTGCCAGTAGGGGCGTCACCGACCGCTCTTCCTTGGTGAGAATGATGGCGAGGTTCAACGTGCACCACGTTCTTCGTCATCCAAGCCGAAGAAAGATCGTTGAGATCCTCTCCCAAGGGAAGACCGGAGCGGTAGAGCTCATGCGGGAGACAAGCCTGGGCGCCGGGACACTGTACTATCATCTCAGTGTATTAGGGCCTCTAGCCACCCAAGACGCAGACAAGAAGTACATGCTCACAGAGCTAGGAAGGAAAGCCCACAACTACCTCCAGATGGAAGGAGCGGCGGTACGCGTTCCGACACCAGACACAAGCGGCTGGTCAAGACCCAAGATCTTCTTCATGTACATATTCAGTAAGCCGTTCTCTACACTGATGTTCGAGAGAACCCGGCTCGGCATGGTGTTGGGAATAGCCATCCTAGAGCTTCAAGCTGTCTTCATGGCTATGCCCACCTTTCTGCCAACTTGGGACCCGGTTGCTGGTAAGCTTCTGCCTCCGCTTTTCACCCGGCTCGATCCAGCGGCTGTTGCAAGTCTCAGCACGTATTGGCTCATCAGCAAGCACGTGTTGGCGATGATGTTGACCTTCGCATCATGCGAGCTGGTAGCGCGATTCATCTTCAAGAAGAAGCAGGGCACCCTCAACCTCTTCATAGGGGCAACCCTCAGCTACATCCCCATGGTAATCTTTTCGGGGATCTGGCTGGCCACGCTACCCTGGAGCGAATACGTGCTTCTCAAGCGCGTCGAAAGCCTTCAAGCATTATTCTACGTCTTTGAGTTCTGGACCCTGGTTCTATGGACCTACGCCCTTGGTTATACCAAGGATCTCAGGATGAGCTACTCCGCCGCCATCGTTTTCATTGTGGCCTATGTCATAACCGTGCCCCTGGTGGCGCTTTTCCTGCCGACTTACCCCTTGCCGAGCATGCCGACGAGCCCCTAAGACGGCTTGGGAAAGACGGTGGGTTATGAGCTTGCGAACTATTTAAATCGCTTAAATAGTCCCCGGTGACAGCAGTCGCTTCGGGGTGTTGCTAGTGCCTAAGGATCCCTCCATCAGCATTGAGAACGTGGTTGCCTCGGTAACCCTGTTCCAGAGGCTTGACCTCCAGGATCTTCAGAAGACGTTCCCAGAGGTCGAGTACAAGCCCAGCCAGTTTCCTGGGCTTGTGTTCAGGCTGCGGAAACCCAAGACCGCCACACTGATCTTCAGCAGCGGCAAGATGGTTTGCACTGGAGCGAAGAGTGAGCGGGAGTCGATAAAGGCGGTTCATAAGGTCGTCAAGATGATCAAGAAGGAGGGGTTCATAATAAAATCTGAGCCGGAGATCGTGATCCAGAACATAGTGGCCTCAGTTGACCTTCACGGCAAGATAGATCTTGAGGCTGCCGCAGAGCAGTTGGACAACGTGATGTACGAGCCGGAGCAATTCCCTGGTTTGATCTATCGTATGAAGGAGCCTAAGGTTGTGATCCTGATGTTTGCAAGCGGCAAGCTGGTGTGCACCGGGGCGAAGGAAGAGAAGAAGGTCTTCGAGTCGGTGTACAAGCTCAAGGGCGTATTGGAGGAAAGGGAGTTCATTAGCTACAGGTAGCAGAGGATTCTTGCTCGAGAGGAAACTCGGAGAAGGCCGATCGATCGATATCTGGATGTCGGGGCGAACCAGGCGTCTGGGGGGGACGCTATTTTGGGGCGGCTCCAAATGAGACCAAATCGATCGATAGAACTTGGCTAGGGTTAACCCGTCTTCTTTCGGGCAAGCTTCTTGACTTCTTTGACCGCGTCCTGAAACACTTCTCCAGAGGATCGGGTCGCGTCCACCCTCACAAGGGGAACGTCGTTCTCGAAGATCTCGTGCATGAACCTCATGTGTCGCTCGACGTCCGCCAGGGTGTTCTTGTCGATGGTTTTGAGGTGAGGCGCATGTCTCTCATGCTGCCTGCTCACCGAGACGTCCGTGTTGATGTCGAGGTAGATGTAGAGATCCGGCTTCAGGAGCAGCCCCCTTCTTGTCGCCTGCAGGTACTTCTCGAGCAACGAGACGTAGCAACTTGACTTGCCTTGCTGTGATCTGGAATAGGCGAACGAAAGGTCGGTCGGGAAGTAACCATCGAGGACCACGTCAACCCCCTTCGCCAGATCGGCGCTAATCTCCCTCACCCGTCTTATCTCTTCCTTGAAGATCTGTAGGTCTGTTTCAGTCGTCCCGGCGTCGCCTACCGGCAGACCCTTCTCCGCGAGGGTCGTCGCAACCTCGGGATAGAACTTCCAGCCGTAGGAGCTCATCAATCGTCCGACCGAAGTTTTCCCTGATCCTGGCAATCCCTCCAAGACCACGAGGATACCTCGTTCCTTTCCTTTCTCTACGTCTCTCGCCGCCATCGCGCAGCCCTCCCCCACGGCCTAGGTGAGCTGAATGGATCTATCGACCTCTCGTCCACCCGGTCTCGGACATTCGCTCCTTCCTATCTTTCTTTCGCTATCGAGCCATGTTGACACCGTTGACCGTGCGAAAGGATACCTGTCTTCAGCCTCGTCTCCGCCTCATTCTCTTGACCACACGCAAAAGCGTCTCCACCCGCTGTTTGACGACAGGGTTCCTCCAGCGGCCCGCTTTCTTGAAGAAGGTGCCCACTATGGCGCCGTCGCTGTGAGCCAAGAGTCGGGACGCGTTCCCTGGTTCTAGACCACTTCCAACAAGCACCGGCAGTGTAGCTGCCGACTTCACTTCCCTGAGCCTCCCTATCGACGGCGGGGTCCCCGTGCGAACGCCCGACACAACAAGAACATCTGCGTCGAAGAACTCTACGTCCTTGACCTTCTCCTTGAGCGGCCGGTCTGATGTGATGAAGTGGCTTCCATGCTTGACGGCCACGTCTGCAAATATCTTCAAGTGCTCCTGTTTGAGAAAGCTTCTGTATCGCAGCGCCTTTGGAGCCGCAGCTTCTACGTACCCCTCGTCGGCGATGTAGGCGTTTGCCCAGAGGTTGGCTCTCACCCACGTCGCACCCGAAGCCGCGGCTACAGCTATTGAGGGAATCACGGCGTTGGCCAAGCAATTGATCCCTATCGGCAGCCCCACGGTCTTCCTGATCTCTCTGGCCGCGGCGGTCATAGCCGCCACGGTTTCATGATCCACATCCTCCATCTTGAGGAAAGGAGCGTCCATCATATTCTCCACGATCAGCCCGTTCACACCACCTTGAGACAGAGCCTCGGCATCTCGGAGAGCCAGCTTCACGATGTGGTCCACGGCTTCACCCCGATACCTCGGCGCCCCAGGCAGCGGTTGGAGATGAATCATTCCGATGATGGGAAGCTCAACCGCGAACAGCTCTTGCAACACGTTGTTCTTGCGAGATTTCATGAGGGGGGGATCGCCGTATTACAGGGCTGACGCTGGTCTTTTATGGATTCTCTCTAGAGATGAGTGTCAATCCCCGGTCTGGCTCAGTTGCGTCTTGTTTTTAAGCAAATTCGGTGCCTACATGGATTCAAGAGGATGAGGATGCGGCGTCGCAAGACGAAGAAGAGTCGGAAGAAGTTCGTGAGCGCCTTGAGACCAGAGACCGGTGAGCGGATGCAGTATCACATCGATCTGAAAGAGGGAGACGTTGCGCCTTACGTTTTGCTTCCCGGAGATCCTGACCGCGTGAAAGTCATCGCCAGCTTCTGGGACGAGTCTAGGTTTGTCGGGCATCACAGAGAATACAACTCCTACACCGGAACCTACAGAGATGTCCCGGTCTCTTCAGTGAGCACAGGGATTGGTGCGCCAGCCGCGGCGATCGCCGTGGAGGAGCTCGCCAACATCGGCGCGAACACCTTCATCAGGGTTGGGAGCACGGGAGCGATCCAGAGAGAAGTTAGGTGTGGAGACCTCGTAATCACCGCAGCTGCCGTAAGGCACGAGGGCACCTCGAAGCAATACGTGAATGTCGAGTATCCCGCTGCAGCGAGCTACGAGGTGGTCCTGGCCTTGATCCAAGCCTGTGAGACACTGGGCTACAGGTACCACGTGGGAATAACTTGCAGTACCGATAGCTTCTACACCGGCCAAGGCAGGCCAGGGTACGGGGGATACAAGCAGAGCTGGACCGACCAACTCATCCCCGACCTCCAGAAGGCAGGTGTTCTCAACCTCGAGATGGAGGCCGCAGCGATCTTGGTTCTCACAAACCTCTACAACCTGCGAGGTGGAGTGGTCTGCGCGACCTTCGCCAACAGGGTTACCGACACCTTCGAGGTCGTAGGTGAGGAGGAGGCCGCCCACGCAGCGAACGAGGCCGTGAGGATTCTGCACGGCTGGGATGAAGAAAGAAAGTTAACGAAAAAGAAGTACTGGTATCCATCTCTGAAACGGTAGGGGGCTACCTAGCTTTTCGCTGAACATTCCTCCAAGATCTTGACTGCCTCGAGAGCGGTTCTTATCGCCTCCTCGACGCCTGCCTTCTCTTTCAACACAAGCTCCTCCCCCGTTACCGCCCCGATTACAGCTAGTACTGCGCCGGCCCTCAGGCCACGGATCGATGAGAGGGTGAAGATCGCGGCGCACTCCATCTCTGTGGCCAAGACGTTGGAACGTGTCCAGACCTTCCAGCGTTGTTGGGTTTGCTCGAAGTTAGGTACGAGCTTCGGGGTCTCGCTGTAGAAGGAGTCTTTGCTGTGGACCACGCCAACATGGTATCTGTGGCCAAGCTTCTTCGCAGCCGATATGAGTGCCTGTACGACCTCGAAGCTGGCGACAGCGGGGAATTCGAGGGGGACGTAGGCTCTAGTTGTACCTTCATCACGGACGGCTGCCGTGGCCACCACTAGGTCACCGACCTTGGTCCGCTTCTGAAGGCCTCCGCTTGTGCCGACGCGGATGAATGTGCGAGCTCCGCAGCGAGCGAGCTCTTCGACGGCAATGCTGGCCGAGGGGCAGCCGATGCCTGTGCTCGTGACACTGACTGGAACCCCCCCGTACGTGCCCGTGAAAGTCCAGTACTCCCTGTTGTGTGCAATCTCTCGAGCGTCCTCGAAGAACCCAGATATCCACTTGGCCCTTGCGGGGTCACCTGGAAGCAAGACGTATCTAGCCACGTCCCCTCGCCTGCATCGGATATGGTACTCCACATCTGCTCGGCCCATCTTGACCTCAAACTCCGTCTGATTGATAGCGAGCATCGGCATACGGTCCGTGAAAACTCTTTCTCTGCAGCTTCACCTCTGTCCAGGTTCATTCGGCGTCTGCGGTGCCGACGCATCGACCGATCCTGTGGTGAGAAAGCATGCAGATGAAGCAGTCCTACTGCATCGGAATGGGGACGAACAATGGGTGCTGTGTGAGGAGGAGCAAGTGGGGAATGATGAAGGCGGCAAAGGCAGGGATTATGTCTCGCACTCTGATGTGATTATGCCGCTGTTTGTCTGCGCTTTTTCGAACCAGAAGCACGAGCAGTGGTGTATTGCTCATGATTGGCAGATCGAAGAGGAGGGCATATGGCATTTGGACGCCCCATGTGCTCAGCAGCCTGAACGAAGCCAAACTAAGCGCAAAGGTGGAGCACATCAGAATTGAGATTGCCTGTGTTCGCCTGGGCTGAAGCTTGGAGAACCAATGAAGCAAGAATGATTTGAGCTTGGATGCCGAGATGTAGATCGCCAAGAGGCAGATGGCGATTCCTGATATCTGCATCACCG
>JBGVSY010000136.1:0-4119 GCA_041862235.1 Nitrososphaeria archaeon
CCTGCCCCTCCTCGAATTGGTTTCACGGGTCTTCTGTATCGTATTCCTCGTGTCCATGGGGTTCACAGTTGCCGGCAAAATATGGGGGTGGAATCTGATGTTCGTGTCGACAGCAGCCTGGATGTTCGTCATGTCTGTGACCGCAGCCTTAGTCAGCGCAGTGGTGATAAACGTCGCCGTGGCGACGCTAATTGTAAGTGCTGTCTCGTTCTACTACATGACATCTGACCCTGTGAAGGATTTCTTCAAGGCCTAGTGCTAGGGAACCCCGGCTTGAAGACAAGATTCGAATAGAGTTTGAGGGTCCTCTCGGCGATCTCCGTCCAACTGCTCTCGCGCGCCAGGTGACGGAGGTTCTCTCCTAGCTTCCTCCTCAGGCGGGGGTTCTCTAGAAGTTGGACAATTGCATCAGCCAAGGCTCGCGGATCTCCTGGCGGAACCAGGATCAGGTCTCTGAGTGGGCTGCACTCGCAGCGTATGTTCTCCAAGTTGGACGCCACGACCGGCTTGCCGAACCTAGCCGCCTCCCTCATCACGCCGCTGCCTCCGAACAGCTCTAGGTAGGGCATTACAAGGAGACGAGCTTCCGAGAAGAGGCTTGGCAGCTCTTCGTCGGTGAAGTGGCTGGTCCTGAACTCAACGCTCCCTTTCAAGCCGAGGCGTTCGGCTTCGTCATGCAGTTCGCCTAGGTAGTCGCAGCCGTCTTTGTTCTGGTACGTCCCAGCCACGATGAGTCTAGCTCGGGGTACTCTTTCCTTTATCCGCGGCATCGATCTCAGCAAGATGTGTATCCCTTTTCTTCTCGAGATGTAGCCGAAGAAGAGTAGCAGTGGTTGGTTGCTCCTGGCACTGTTGGATGGGGCCTCGGGATTGGATCCATGGGGGATGAGCTGGATCGCTCGGGGCTCGAATCCATGCACCCCGATAAGCCACCTTCTCTGAGTTTCCGTGTGGCAAACGAATAGGTCTGCGAGAAGCTTCATCCCGCCGTTGGTGATCCGAACGGCGTTCCTGGCCCGGAACGACGAGAGGCGACGCCTGATTGAACGTGGATTGGAGGGGCAGACTGAGTGGAGGGTCACAACCACCTTGCTGCCCAGGAACCTCGCCACGGCCAGGAAAACGAGGCATGGCAGACCCATCCAGGCGCCGAAGAGGCCGTACTCATGCTGGATGTGCACGACGTGAGGCCTGAGACAGACAAGACGCGTCGAAGCCAGTATCCAACTGCCTCCGCCCCTCCTCCTCCAAATCCTCTCAACGGTTACTCGTCCATCGCGAAAACTGTTGTTTCTGATCCATTCTCTTCGCTCACCAAGGATCATTAGGGATGGAGATCTTGATTCCAGACTAGCCATCGTTCGTGCTAGGTTGCGCGAGTAGTGGGCCAGCCCGCAGCGCTGAGGGGGATAGGTTGAGACGATGCAAACCTTCACGGAAGCTCACGGCTTGAGGTCGATCGGTCTACAGATAGATCCGAGCTTGTTCCAGCTGTCCGTACAGTATTTCGACTTTTTCAGGTAAGACGCCAGCCTCAATTCTTCTGCTGATGGACTGGTCGTGATGAATCGGTCTACCCTCGCCTCGTATGAGCGCTTCACGGCCTCTGCGATCTCCCGAATGTCAACCTCACCGAGCTCCCTTTGCAGCGTTGTCATTTGAAACCTTGGGTTTCGAAGCAAGGCTTCGAGACGTGTGAGGTTCGTCGTGACAAGCAGCGTTCCATGGCATAGAATGGAGTCGGACCTCAGGTACGCCGCCATGCCAGAGATCTTCCTTCCATGAACGTTGATCGAGTTTGGTGGTTGAAACTTGGCGTCTGCGCCTGCATCTGTTAGAGCTTCCACCAACGGCTCGCTGAGGGCATGAAACATCCCGCGGATGTTCGACCATCCGGCGAAGACTCTTGTGTCCCTGTGGAAGACGAGAGTCCAATTGAGATTGCCCAGATCGTGGTAGACAGTCCCTCCGGCTGTGAACCTGCGTGCAATCTTGGTCCCGTGTCTCGCCGCTTCCTCCAGGTTCACTTCTCGTGCGGCATCTTCTCTTCGGCCCAGCACGACACAGTTCTGGTTTCTCCACAGACGCAGCGTGTCTGCCTCCTGTTCATCGTTCGCCGCTAGCAGGAGAGCCTCATCTAGAGCCAGGTTGAGGGCTGGGTCGTCGGGGAAGTCGGTCTCGATAAGTCTCCATGGTCTCTTCATGAAGCGCTCCCCGACCACTAGCCGTCCGAGAGCAGACCGGGTTTCTCGAGGAGCTCCTTGACGGTGCTGAGAAATCGAGATGCGGGCGCGCCGTCAACTATCCTGTGGTCGAAGGAGAGCCCGATTCTCAGAACCGGCTTGACGACCACCTTGCCGTCTTCCACCCTCGGTTCCTCCTTTATCCTCCCGAAGGAGACTATGCCAGCCTGCCCCGGGTTTATTATGGGCGTGAATGAATCGACGCCGAACATACCCAGGTTGGTGATGGTGAAGCTTCCGCTCTTGACATCCTTAAGAGAGAGCTTCTCTGTCCCCACTCTCTCCGCCAGGTCGGTCACGGCTTGAGCCAGGTCCGAGATTGACTTCGTGTCTGCTTGATGAATCACGGGAACGATTAGGCCTTTCTCCGTGGCCATGGCGACCCCGACGTTGACGTCTGGGAGTAGCCTGATCTCCTCTCCGACCAAAGTGGAGTTGAGTATTCTATGTTGCTTCAGGGCCCTCGCGACAACACTGACGAAGAACGCGTCGTAGGGAACGGTGATGCCGAGGCTGCTCTCCACCTTCTTCTTGCTTAGAAGAAGGTTTGACGCGTCAACCTCTACTGAGAGGAAGGCGTGTGGAATGTGTGTGAAGCTGGAGCTCATCCTCTCAGCGGTTATTTTTCTAATTCCTATGAGAGGTATCGATTCGACTGGCACCTGCTGCGCGGCTGCGGGGAGGGCTTGGGCTCTCTTGACGGTTGCCAGGACGTCGTCCCGCGTTATTCTGCCTCCCGGACCGGTTCCCTGGACCGTTGCTAGGTCGAGACCATGTTGTTCGGCTAGTCTCCTCGCCAGGGGCGACGCCCTCACTCTGCCTCCTCGAGGGGCTTGAGCCTCTTGTTCCCGTCTTTCGATGGGGATGGCTGCAGAAGGTTTCTCCGCGGTTCTTGCTTCGAGGCTCTTGACTGCCTTCTGGACCTCGAGATGTAGGTCTCTCTCGGAGTCCCCCGCCTCCTTCACCACCGCCAACACTCGGCCTATGGGCACCTCTTGGTTGGGTGCCACGACAATGCGGTAGACCTCTCCGTTCACCGGGCTCGTCACCTCGAAGCTTACCTTTTCGCTCATGACCTCCACAACCGGTTCGCCAGCCTGCACCGATTCTCCTTCCTCCTTCATCCACCGCACAACGGTCCCGCTCTCCATGTCTATGTCCAGTCGAGGCATCACTACGGTCTGCAAACCCTCTCCCCCCTACGAGACTATTGATCTTACGGCTGAGACGATCCGTTTGGCGTTGGGAACCGTCAGGTCCAGTAGAGGTGGGCTTACAGGGATCGGAACATCGGGTGCTGCGACTCGAACCACGGGTGCGTCGAGATAGTCGAACGCCTCTTCCACGATGGCGGCGCAGATTTCGGCTCCGGCCCCGCCGGTCTTCGGTGAGTACTCCACGGTCACCGCCCTCCCGGTCTTCTTCACCGACTTTATCAGGGTCTCCTTATCGAGCGGACTCAGTGTCCGGGGGTCGACCACCTCGGCATCCACCCTCTCATGGGCAAGCGTGGCCGCGGCCTCGAGTGCTCGGGGAACCATTGCGGAGATCGCAATGATCGTCACATCATTACCTTCTCTCTTCACATCCGACTTGCCAAGAGGTATGATGTACTCTTCTTCGGGGACGTTGCCCTTCATCTTGTAGAGGATGTGCGGCTCGAAGAAGAGGACAGGTGAACCGTCTCGCACTGCGGCCTTGAGCAGTCCTTTGGCGTCGTAGGGCGTGGAGGGTACCACGATCTTCAACCCGGGTACGTTCAAAAACCACTGGGTTGGCACCTGTGAGTGTTCTCCTCCGTGGCCCCGCGCATGTGCCACCATCGCCCTTATCACCAAGGGCACTCTAACCTGGCCTCCACTCATGTACCTCATCT
>JBGVSY010000137.1:0-3871 GCA_041862235.1 Nitrososphaeria archaeon
CCTCCCCGATGAGCCGGTGAGAATCCGGCGAAACCAGATTCCTTCTCTGGTCGGAGAGGAAAGTTGGGAATCCTCGACAAGCTGAAGGAGAAGAAGGGTGAATATGATAGGAGACAGGAAGACCGAAAGGTTGAGGACATTCAGAAACAGATTGACAAGCGAAGCAAGGATTTCAAGAAGACCCTAGACAAGAACCTTGGAAAATTGGGGTTGTCGACAAGCTACATCGATCTTTGGGGATCAGACCCTCGGCAAAAGAAGGCTGGAACCATCGTCACCCGCTTCAACGACAAAGAGGGATTCCCCATAACAGTTGTGCAAACCCAGGAAATCTATGAAGGCACCCCATTCGGCGCGTCGTTCGAGAAGCGAGTTGTCTATTGCGGGGCGTTAGTAGCGGGTAGTCTAGCGCCTGTGTCAATCCCTTACACCCTGTTGTTCAAGAGCGTTGGGAAGGGCTTCCTCAAGGGCATGGAGAGAGCCTTTCTGCCTCTAACTACGCTGCCTTTTAGCGAGAAAGAACTTCTGAACGATCCGCGTCTACAGGAACCGCTGGTAGCCTCACTGAACGCCGACAAGAAGCTGCTTGAAAACATCGACCGCAGCCTCTACGGCTCTACAATCGTAAGCCTAACCCACAAGTGTACGATGACTGTGAGCTGCCAGGACATAGGCGGCAGATGCCTCCTTATCCCGGCCGAGGGAGAGACCTGCATCTTCCTCAGAGGCTACGGCTACGGTGGAGACAACGCCCTCTTCAACCTTGATAGATATGTGGAAATAATCTCCGGGCTCCGCAAGCACGTCCTCGCTCACCCACACAGCGAAAAGGTGTCCGGCAAAATCCCCCACCCCATATTCAACACAACGTACGTGGTCTGCAAAGCACCGTCGCCGAAGCCCTCAACCGAAGCCGTATTCTAGGCTCGGTCGGGAAATCAATCTCATCGTATCGATTCGATCGATTCCTTCATGTTAGAACAAGATGTGGATCGATCAATCCCAACCAAAGGAATAGCTAAAAAGCAGGGAAAACGTCGCGAACAGTTCACCCTCCCTGACGAGCCCGAAAGGGCGAAACCCTTGCTTTCTGGGTCGGAGGCATGATGTAGATGGGTAAGGCATGGACAGCGATCATAATCGTCCTGGCGTTAGCAGTCACAGCGTTGGCATACGTGGGGATCGTGATGCCGGCTATGACTCCCAAGACGAGCCACACAACAACCTTGACAGTCACAACTACCTCTCTCTACACCAACACCGTAGTAATCGGCCCAGCCCAAACAGTGACCACAACACAGTGGACAATAACTACCTCTTTCGCTATCTCTTACCACACCAAAACCGTCGTCATCGGACCAGCGCAGACGGTGACTACAACCGTCGGGGCTGCCTTTCCCGCAGAAGTGTTCTTCTCCCCCAAAGGGGGATGTAAACAGCAGGTCATACGATGGATAAACGCCGCCAACAGTAGCATCCACGTCCTGATCTACAGCTTCACGCTCGACGACGTGGGAGCTGCGCTCATCTCAGCCAAGGGAAGAGGGGTTGACGTCAAGGTACTGTTCGAGAAGAGCCAGATATCACAATACAGCGAGTACGCCCAACTCAAAGCCGCCGGCGTCTCGGTGAAGAACGACACCAACAGCGCTCTGATGCACCACAAACTCGCCGTAGTGGATGGCTATGTAGCTCTCTGCGGCTCCTTCAACTGGTCGACCAACGCAGAGGAGAGAAACAACGAGAACCTACTCGTTATACGCGACCCAGTTCTAGGACAGCAGTTCGAAACCGAGTTCGAAAAGATATGGAACGAAGGCATCGGACAATAAACCCCCTGAAATCGATCGTCGATCATTGATCTGAGGCGGACGAATGTCGTCACGAGCGGCCGCACTACCATGCAGGACTATTGGCCGACAGACGGTCTCATGTAGGCGCATCTCTTGAGCCTTCTCATTCACAGAGATCGTGTTCAACCCTTGCTGGAGGTCGGTAGAAGTTCAAGCCCAATCTTCAGCCGATGAGGCCCTGGGGCGACCACAATTTGGGCAGTAGTTAGCAAGGGATGGAAAGCTGTGTCCGCAGACAGAGCGGCGATCGTCACCATGTGCTATATTGACTGAAATGAGACAACGACCACACCTTCTGCAGCACCCGATGCAAATCCGCGAGCGCAGAGACATACGAACCCTCGGTTGAAGCATCTACTAGAAGAACCAAGATATTAACATCACTTTTTCTCGATCGATGGGAAGTATGTTCGCGTCAATAGTTTTGAGTGTTTATGATGGATTCGATCTGTCTAGATCGGCGGCGCAGCTGGAGCGGCGCGTGCAACCTGTCGGGTGAAGAAGGCCTTCACACTTGGTCTCGTCAGATAGTATATGACAATTGCATGGATTGCAATGAATACGATCCCGATCAATCCGCCGGCTCCAATAGCAACAAAAAGCACCAATACGCCAAAGAGTATACCGATTACGCTGAGGATTATGGATAATATACGGGCCCATTCTTTGCCACCCCAAAGGCTCCAGCCAAGAACAATTGAGATGGCCCCGATTACGAGAATGACAACGCCTATCGCGGTCACTATTGCTCCCAAGAACCCACCCACCGCGCCAAGGGGATCGACAAACGTCTCCAAGTACGCCCACAGGAAACCGCCTGCAATGACGGACAACAACCCGACCAAGGCGGCTAGGATCCCTGCGATGATATCGAGGACAGCCAGGATCGCGACACCCAGCGGGCGATCAACTCCTCCTGTTGTTGACAAACGATCACCTTCCCCCAAATTTCAGCGACCTGTGTATATATCTCTATCGATGGGGGAACTGATTGATCGATCAAAGACCACGCATATCAGTTGTTTCACGGACCTCGCCACCGATCGAAAGTCTTAAGAAAAGAAGCCCTTTCACTAAAGATCGATGTAGCTTGACCGTGTTTGCATTTGTTCTCATGAACGTGGACCCCGGCAACATTTGGACCGTAGCGAAGCGGGCTAGCGAGGTCGAAGGCGTCAAGATATGCCGCGCCGTCACGGGTCTCTACGATGTCATAGCCTACATCGAGACTCCAGACCTAGACAAGCTTGGAAAGCTAGTGCAGAAGATCCAAAAGATAGATGGCGTCCAGCGAACCCACACGTCCATATCGATACCCGAGCCGATACACGAGTAGCTCCTTGCCACCGATCGATCGCCATCAACCTTGCGGGCGAGAACAGGCCTCGTCACCCACGTGATTGGATGTCGCAGAGAGCTGGATCCGATCTCTCGACCAATCGAATCTTAGCGAGCTCGTTTTTTGAAATACTCTTTCAGCGGCTGCCAATAGAAGTCAATCCATCCCTGTTTGATATCAGCAGCCTGTTCCTTAGGGACCCCCAAATGGACCATCGAAATCTCTGTGCCCCCCTTTGTCTTCTTGAAGGCTAGCGTCAACCTCGAAGGAGGATGACCCTCAGGCCATTCCGTTGTGATCCACTCCTGAACTATTCTCTCTCCCTCCTCTAACACCAAGTTCTTTCCAGAAATGTAGCCGTCCCATGCTGTAAACCTCCCGCCAATCCTCGGATCACACGTTGCTCTGCTGCCAGTAAACTCAGAATGCTTTTTCGCGTCCACAAAGGCTTCATAAACTTCACTCGGTGTGGCGCGAACCAATGTGTCCTGCCTTATTGTCGAAACTTCCATTTTTACAAACACCTTCGCATAGAACGAAGAAGCTTTTCGAGACATGGGGGAAGCCGCCGCACTTTATAAGCCTTGGCGCGCCGGCTGGGTTCGTTCAATCGATCGTGTCGACGTGTGCAGTCAATGCCATGCCTTATAGGACGAAGATGAGCACGTGAGAGCGGAGG
>JBGVSY010000138.1:0-2876 GCA_041862235.1 Nitrososphaeria archaeon
AAGTCATACAGGTGATAGACAGAGTTGCTGAAAAGGTCAATCGAGCAGACTATGGATACGCAGGCTTGATGGATCGCAAGGGACATGTTAGGGAAACTGAGCTTGCAAGGGTGTTCAACTATGATAAGACCTTAGACGGAGACATTCAAGGCATAACAAAAGCTGTCGATGGGCTATACGCTGACACCTATTGAAGTCGTCGATCAATCTTGGAAGTGAGGCCGACACGCAGATCGATCAACCTGTGAATCAACACAAATATACCGCTGCTCTAACTTCCATTCGACGGTGTGGAATGTGGGAGAAGCGCATGATTGGTACCTAGACTTCGTGGACATGAACTACCGACCCATGGAAAGCGACCTCATCTGCCTCTTCAGGGTTGAACCCAGCGAGGTGTCCATGGAGGAGGCTCTCGGCCGCGTTGCCTCTGAAAGCTCCAACGGGACTTGGACGGAGGTGACCACGATGAAGCCGGAAATCAGGAGACTCAGCGCCAAGGCCTACGAAAGAGACGGAAATTTCGTCAAGATTGCCTACCCCGTAGACCTCTTTGAGCCAGGTAGCATGGCCCAGGTATTCAGCTCCATAGCTGGGAACATCTTCGGGATGAAGGCTCTGAGAAACTTGAGGCTTGAAGACGTCCGTTGGCCCAGGGAGATGGTGGACTCGTTCATGGGTCCTCAGTTCGGGATTCATGGGATAAGACGCATGTTTAACGTTAGGGAGAGGCCTCTGACCGCCACTGTTCCCAAGCCTAAGGTTGGTATGAACCCCGAAGAGCACGCGAAGGTCGGATACGAAGCCTGGGTGGGAGGACTAGATCTACTGAAAGACGACGAGAACCTGACATCTCAGAAGTTCAACAACTTCTATGACAGGGTAAGTGCCAGCTTCAAGATGAGGGACAGAGCGGAGAAGGAGACGGGAGAACGCAAGAGCTACCTCGTCAACATCAGCGCAGAAACTAAGGAGATGATGAAGAGAGCCAAAGCGGTGAAGGACCACGGTGGGGAATACGTCATGGTCGACATCCTAACGGTGGGGTGGTCCGCCCTTCAAACCATCCGAGAAGAATGCCAAGACCTCGGGCTAGCGATACATGCCCACAGAGCCTTTCACTCAACCTTCACGAGAAACCCAAAGCACGGGGTCTCAATGATGGTTGTCGCCGAGGCGGCGAGGCTGATAGGGGTTGACCAGATACACGTAGGCACCGTTGTAGGCAAGCTGGTTGGCCCGGAGAAGGAGGTCCTGAGCATCAAAGACGCTGTGGAGAACGAAGAAGTCAAGCCCGGGGAACGCGTATTGGGACAGAACTGGTACGGGAAGAAGCCTGCTTTCGCCGTCGCCTCGGGGGGCCTGCATCCGGGCCTAGTCCCCGACGTCATTAAGATGCTCGGTCCACAGCTAGTGATCCAGGCAGGGGGAGGAGTTGACGGCCACCCAGACGGAGTCAGAGCGGGTGCAGCTGCTCTGAGGCAGTCAATAGAGGCAGCGCTTCAGGAGATCCCGTTGGAGGAGTACGCTAAGAAGCACAAGGAACTGCAACGAGCACTCGAGCACTGGGGATTCGTTAAACCCATCTGAGATCTCTAGGCGTCTATCTCAGAGACGATTTTCGCCTCTGCTTTGACCAGCTTCTCCTGCAGGTCTTTCGATCTGTTTCTTATGGTGACCTCTGTCACGCGGGCAGCTCTTGCAATCTTCTTCTGGCTGACCTCCGGATGCCTATCCCTGCAAACGAGGTAGAGCGCCGCCCCGGCTATGCCGACGGGGTCCTTGCCGTATATGGCTCCTATCCTTCGACCCTCTTCCAACAGCTTGATGGTCTCCTCGACTATCTTTTCTTGGAGGTTCAGTTTCGAGGCTATTCTTCTAACGTGAATTGTGGGGTCTGCAATTGGAGGCTTGAGCTTGAGGTGTTTCATGAGAAGCCTGTAGTCTCGAGCAATCTCCTTTTTCTTCACGACTGGGTAGGCGGCTTCAAACTGTTTCAAGTCTCGAGGGGTGTTGGTTAGGCGGCACGCATAGTAGATGGCTGCAGCCATTATGTTCCTTATCGCTCGACCTCTGATCAAACCCTTGGTCAGAGCCTTTCTGTAGATCTGCATCGCTCTGACCATGACGTAGGTTGATAGGTGAAGTTTGTCCCCGTAGAGTTCAAGCAAGTCCCGTGCCATGTGCAGGTTTCTCGCCCTGCTGGGGTGGGCATTTGTGGTAAGATCGAACCTCCTCATGCGCCAGATCTTGTTCTTGGTATCTCTAGGGAGACCCCTGCCCTTGTATGGCTCAAGGATCACCGTCGACAGCCCAAGATCATCGTAGAGAATCGATTGGGGAGGTCCGCCACGCCTACGGTCAGACTCCTCTTGACAAAAGTTCCTCCACTCAGGCCCCATGTCTGTCCCCTTGTACTTGATGACGAAGCCGCAGACACGGCACGCAACCTCACCCGTTATAGGATCCTCTAACCATTCCTTGGACCCGCATTGGGTACACCTTTCGTGGCTGTCCACTTCCCCTTTGATCGATTGCTGGCTGGTCACTTCGAGCACCTCGCTCAACGGCTGGAAGACCCTGGGCGGATGGCGCAGTTGGGCCGTCGAGGCTTATAACGTACGTTATTTCTCCCTATATAAGTCTTTCTTTCCAGACCGCTCGATTTGTTCCCTGCTTCATGCTTCCCAGGTGATTTTCCCGTTTTGATCGATCATCCCATTGGCAGATGGCACAGCCCGTGCAATCAATCGATAGACATTTCCTGAAAAGGAGCTTCGGGATCAGGAGTGTCTCAGTGGTTAGGTTGCTCGATCCAGGGAAGTCTTTAACTGTTCTCACAACATGGTAGGCATTGGATGGACACCGTAGACAGG
>JBGVSY010000139.1:0-18109 GCA_041862235.1 Nitrososphaeria archaeon
TCAGCTTAAATACAAATTCACATGTTGAATTAACGGGGTTATCACGGATGGCCAATGTAAAAATAGCTGTCGTGAAAAAGCTGACAAACAAGGATCTAATAGACAGACATGGTAAGGACGTGAAGCCACAATGTGGATTATTCAATGTCGGAGATGAGTTCATTGTCAAAGACCTCGCAATGCCTGAGGGTTTCTGCAGCTGGGCTTGGGCCGACCTACAAAGAGATGTCGCTGTGCTCGCCCTCGGCGGAAACTTCTCCTGGATTAAGGAGAAAGGGATCGGCATCACCAGCTGCACAGATGGATTCAGACCTGTCATCTTCAAACTAGAGAGAGTCGAGGAGTAAGGGAAGGGAAACTTCGATCGAATGATCGATCCATCAACAAATCAGAAAAGAGCTATGCTCATTCGATTGTTTCATTAAGATAGCCGGACCTACTTAACACAATATCTCTTGAACGCTGCGGACATCTAATTGTTGCGACTCAGCATACGTCCGATCGATCGACAAAGCCCTATACTATCCAAGTAGTGTAGTCGTCACGGAGGCGTAAATGTACTCGTCACGGTTATAGTTATCGTGGCGGTGGTTTGAGATGTTGTTGTCCTAGTACTGGTTGTCGTGGCTGTGGTCGAAGTGGTGACCACAGAGGTCCTCGTGGTCGTCGATACCACGTTGGTGAAGGTCAGCCTAATGATCTCGGTGGTCTGAGTGAAGGTTGCGCTCGACGTCGATACCACGTTGGTCCATGTGAGACTGATGACCGGCGAGACCTGGGTTGTGGTGAGCGTCCGAGTGATGTTCTGCGTTCTGGTGGCCGTCGTCGTCCGTTGGGTTGTCTCGGTCATCGTTGCCGTTTCTATAGGCTGAGTGGCGTATCGAGTGAAGTACCCAATGCTGAAGACAGCGAAGAAGCCGAGGACCAACACTACTATGGTGACAGGTCCAAACTCTGATAACCTGCCGCTGAGAGGTACCGCAATGCGGGCCAACTCTCTACCCCCCGGAATTCCTCCACTCACGGTTAGCGACTTTACCCCTACTTGAAGATAGTGGTTCAGAATCGCGTATCAAAACCGTTTTGCTACTGCCAGATCAACTGACCACTCATTTTTGTGCTTTCCCGTTCAGCAGCGTCCAAGCCGCCGCAAGCACCCCGTACTCCGCTGCTATCCCTTTATCAACAGACGCAACCAATATCGCATCGTTCTCCCTGAGTTCGATGATCTGCCGAAGTTCCTTGGCGAACGCTGGATGGTCCCTGTCCACGTTTGAGATGCTAGGCATGACGATCTGACCAGACTTCACCACAAACGTCATAACACCCGTCGCGCCAGCACGAACAGCGGCATCGCGCTGCTCCAAGCCACTCTGAATCCTGCTCGCACCACCCTGAACTGTCATCACACAGACCTCAGGGCCAAAGTCAACGTTCTCCAAACGAACTTCCGTGGGCTTGCTAGCCTTCTTCGTCAACCTACGGTAAACCCTCTTCCCACGACTGGTCAACGCACAACCAGCCCTGGAGGTCTCGATCAACCCGGCCCTAATCAAACGAGAGATAAGGGTTCTCGCAGCCCCTTCCCCCAAGCCGAGGCCAACAGCAAGCTTCTTCCTCCCCACACTGCCTCCGGCACCCAAGAGATAAATGGCCTTAAGGACATGAACCACCCCGAACGACGCAGTCGGCCCTGGGCTCTCCTCCAAAAGCACGTCCTCAAGCCGCTTGAACGCCATCGCGCCTCAGATCTCCTTTCTCCTACCGATCGGATAAAAGCTTTCGTAAGCGAAGACGTTATATGGATGGACTATCCATCCAATGTCGTGCCTGACGGGGACCTCTGGAAGCAACGCTCGAACCTCCCTTCATCCGGAGAGAAATCGAGGAAGATAGCGTTACTTGCGCTCTTCTCGGCAGTCCCGATGGCGACCAACTACCTAATGCTCCCCCTGCCAAACATCAAACTCATGGATGCCTTCGTCTTCGCAGCAGCTTTCACTCTGGGCTGGACGTATGGCGCCGTTTCAGCCACAATTGTCTGGCTAGTCTATGGGACGCTCAACCCTCTTGGAAGCAACCCCTACACCCTAGCGATGGTCATCGGAGGCGAAATGTTGTATGTCGCAGGCGGCGCTTTGCTGGCCCGTGAACCAACCCGAGCGCTAAACAGGACTTCATCCCTTCTAGAGAGGAGCTTTCTGTTCGGCACCATAGGGGTTTTACTGACACTCGGCTACGACATTTTCACGAACGCGGCAACGGGCATCCTAGTCTACGGGTCGGTTTTGACAGGGCTTCTAACGATGAACTTTCCTCTGCCCCTAGGTATCATTCACGAGGCCTCCAACTTCGTCTTCTTCTCCATTTTCGCGCCACTGCTGATTTCATTGACAACTTCCTTTGGTCTCACCACGAAAAACCCGGCAGCCAAGGAGGTCCATGAAAATGGATAAGGGAAAGAAGGGAACGAACATCTGGTATCCCCTCGCATTGGTTTTAGTGGTAGTGACAGTTATCAGCGCTGGCTCAGCGATATACTTCTACCAGAGCTCAGCAACATATGAAGAACGCTACCGCGAGCTCACGAAAAAACTGGAGGGCACGGTGTATCAGGTCAACTACTTGGTCAACGATGGTCAGAACAGGGTGTGGCACAACGAAACATTGGTTCCTGTCGGCTGGACCCTCTTCAATCTCACTCTAAAGATGGCTGAAGGAGACGTCGACTACGGCTTCGGAGAGTACGGCGCTTTTGTGAATGCTATCAAGGGTGTTGGACTCAAGAAAGACGAAACACATCAGTCATACTTCTGGCTCTGGTGGAGGTTTGATCCCGTCAAGCGAAGCTGGGTAATGGGAGAATCTTCTTCAGACTTCTATCACCTCAGGGACGGCGACACCTTAGCATGGAGCTACTCCGACACAAGCAAATTCCCGGATATCCCTCCGCCCTGAAATCGCGGCGAAGCATACGTTGCAGAGAGGCACTGAAGTCGATCCGAATGTGTCGACGTTCTGATCTTTGACATAATATATCGCTGTGGAGCCGCAGTGACCGAAGTCAAGTTGGCAGCTGACCGAGATCGGCGGTCACTCGGCCGTTGTTAAATACCATCTTGGCTACTGGAGTGTCTCTCGGCAGCAGGAAGAGCACCAGCCCGCTCACGATTTTTCCCGGCTGCACTCTCGTGGTGGGAAACTCGTCTTTTCCAGATACAGATACAGTGTCGCTTCCCGTCTGAAGGGTCATTGGGTTGCGTACTCCTTGACCGGATACGTAGCGCCTGTCGGTGAGCTGCACAAAGAAAACCTCGGGAGCGACGGTCACATCACTCCACTCATCAGTCGGCGTCATGGCGATGTTGAACGCCAACCACCACTCATCTTTGTCAGCTGAATCAGCGTATCCGAATACACGTATCTTGAACACATCGCCGCCGAGCTTGGTCGTCGTCTCGGTTGCCCATGTCGTCTGGGTTGTCTGTCCCTGATCCGTGGAGGTGTTGCCTCCCAGGAAGAGCAAGGCCGCCGCGACAGCAGCCCCTGCAGTGACCACCATAATCACTGCTAGCCTCCTTCCTTTCCAGCGGGATTGCTCGCCGCCCTTCCTTTTGGTTCTCTCCCGCCGTTTCCTTGCTTTTCCGCTTCTGTACCTCGTGGTCGGTCCCTTCGAAGTGTATTTACTCTCCGGTATCCAGCCCTTCATAAATGTCTCTGTCGGTCAAGGGGCCCGGCTGGGTCCCTAGACCTCCGGTTATGACTCGTCCTTCGCCCTCCTGATGTAGCCTCGGATCTCATCGTCGGAGATCGTCGGGTCATACCAAGGATCCCTACCGTTGACCAATGTGGCATAGGGGTTAACCCCGTAACGGACTAGGTCGCTGCGCCCCTTCAGGGGATGTTCCCCGATCTCCGCGCCCTCCTCGATCGCTATCCTCTTCACCCTCTCGTAGAAGAGAAGGCTGAAGGGACATTGACACATCCCGGGGAAAGTGTCTAGAACGACTTGACCTTCGCCGAAGCTTGCTCGAAAGCTCTGCTCGATCTGCCGGGGCGGCTCGGCGGGTGGCGTGAAACTCTTGAAGAGCAACGACATCGGGCCTTCCTCAGCTACCACT
Organism: Nitrososphaeria archaeon; assembly: GCA_041862235.1. Classification (GTDB taxonomy): domain Archaea; phylum Thermoproteota; class Nitrososphaeria_A; order Caldarchaeales; family JAVZCJ01; genus JBGVSY01. The sequence goes on from JBGVSY010000139.1 coordinate 4,122, forward strand.
TGGAATCCTTGGCCGAGAAAATAGGACTTTGACATCCATGCGTCTTGGTAGCTGCTGACCGCCACACCTTTTGCATCCTTCATCTCTGCCATGGCGGCGTCGAGAAGGGCTCTTCCGACACCTCGCTCTCGATGTTTCTTGAGCACCTCCATACAGTAGATGTAGTATGTGTCCTCACCGGCCACCTTGGCAGGAGACGCATCGGTCTTGTAGTACTGGATGAAGCCGGCGTACTCACCGCCAACGTAAGCTAGCTTGGCTCCACCCTCCCTGCTCCGGATCTTATCTCGCAGAAAAGCAATCGTTTCCCCCCTTCCCTTCTCCAGAATGGGCTTTCCCCTACCACAGTGCCAGTCTTTCTCGTTTCCCAAAAAATCTCGGATCTCGACCACCAACCCACTTCTCCCTCGTCAGACCAATATCAGCGGCCTGGGTAACTATTTGTCTTCCTCCGGGCAGGGGTTAAATGCAAACCACGGCTTAGAGCTCACAGACCAAGCCGGCGCCGCCAGACCTCAAGGCAGCGCTCGATCTGCTGGGCAACCGATTCGTAGACCTCGACAGGGTGCGATAGGGGATCCGGCACATCTTTCTTACATAACGTGAAGGTTTTGCGGCTCGCTGTCGACACCCAAGCTACAATCTTTTCCCGCTGATCTCTAGTCGCCGTGAGGATCAGATCTGCGTCACGGATCACCCCAGGCGTCAAGTCTCTGGCGGCGAACCCATCGAGACTCAAGCCGCGGCGACTCATCACCTTCCTAGTGAGGGGCGCAGCAGGTGTGCCGGCCGTAAAGCCTAGAATGCCTGCAGAGGAAACAGCGATCTCACGTGCCCGAGGCGACTTGCTAGTCTCTAGGATGCTGTTGAAGAGCGCCTCTGCCATCGGGCTTCGACAGATGTTGCCGGAGCATACGAAGACAACCGATCGAACGTGCACCCAAGGTCCTTCTTCCTCGTTCATGCCCTCTTCACCATGGCGGTGCGCCACCACTAACCAGCTAATGACACTTCGATTGACCGTCAATCTCGGCCCTAGTCTCTCACAGAGAACTGCTGGACCATTTTCGAGAGCCTTGAGCGGCTCCTCTGAAGCGCCCGCATCTCAGCTCTCAGACGTTTTCTGCATCTATTGAGCATAGTCTTGCGGGTTTGCAGCATCGCCCTAGTCTGTCTAGGTGCTGGGCCTCCCCGAGTCTTTCTTTGCTTAGGAATATCGCGGATGTTCGACACCTGGATCAGAAGCTTGGTGTCCACGCTTATGCTTCTACTCAGGGTTCGCTTGGCTTCTGCCTCCACTTGCTGCACGCTAAGAGAACTGAAAGGAACGCTCCTCTCGTGCATGTCGCTCACAAGGCGGCCGACAAGCAGGTGGGATTCACGGAAGGAGAGACCGGTCTCAGCAGCCAGTGCCTCCGCCATATCGAGGGCGACGGCAAGGCTTCCCGCTGCTTTCTCTGCCATCTTCCTCGTGTTCACCTTCATCGTCGACACAGCTCCCGCCATCATAGAGAGCGCTGCTTCCGTCGTGTCTAGGCTCTCCCAGGTGGGGGCCTTGGTCTCTTGTAGGTCCAGGCTGTAGCCCGTTGGTAGAGCTTTGGTTACCGTCAACAGCTGAGTGAGGCAGCTGAAGACGCGAGCAGCGCGGGCCCGAATCAGCTCCGGCACAGAGGGATTCTTCTTGTGAGGCATTGCGCTCGACGGAGAGGCATACTTGTCCGACAGCTCTATGTATCCAAACTCTTCCGTCGACCAGAGAATTAGGTCCTCAGCCATCCTACTCAGATCTACCATGATTATGGCGAGCGAGCCGACGACCTCTACTAGGAAATCCCTGGAGCTGACGGCGTCTAGAGTGTTCTCAACGATCCCCTGAAACCCGAGGAGCCGCGAGGTCATCGTTCTATTGACTCTGAATCGGGATCCTCCACAAACCGATGCGCCCAGCGGGCTTTGATTCGCGTGAGAGTATGCAGCTCTGACTCTTTCTTCACCCCTGAGAAGAGAGTCCACATAAGCAAGCAGGTAGTGGCCGAACGTTCCGATCTGAGCATGCTGCATATGGGTGTAGAGCACTATCGGCGTCTCGACATTCTTCTCAGCAAGCTTGAGAAGACCTTCAACAAGTGCCAAGAGCTTCTCCGAAAGGCTGTTCAGCCCCCTTCTCGCACTCATCCTGATGTCTGTCGCGATCTGGTCGTTCCGGGAGCGAGCGGTCTGAATCCTACCGCCCACCGTCAGGCCCGTCATCTCTATGACTTGATGTTCTATCAGTTCGTGTATGTCTTCATATCCTGTTAGCTTCTTCCGTTTGACCGATCTCCTAGTCTTTTCTAGAGCAGTCAGAAGGGAGGCGAGATCCTTCGCAGTTATGAGACCGGCTCTGTGAAGCATTATCACATGAGCCTCCGTTTGATCGATGTCGTCGTCTATCAGTCTAACATCCTCGTGCAGCGAGGAGACGAAGGTGGTTGCTGCATCCTCGGGCGGCTCCTTGAACCTAGACCTGTAGAGCCTGGCGTCCTTACCCCGGCTTCCATTCAAAGTCCTCATCTTCCTCCCTCAAGTTGGCGACAGTGTCCGTGCATGAGATATCATCTCTGTGAGCGCGGCGAAGGTGGGGCCAACGGCCTCCATCTTGACTACTATGATCGTCTCTGTGTGACAGCTCACGATGTCCTCTATGTTCAGGTGGCGACGAGAGACCCTGTTGCAGAAGGCCGCGATGCAGCCGGGTGTCTCCACGATCGAAAGAGGGCTGTTCAAGATGATCGCCGCAAGACCCTCCTCCAATTCTAGGACGGCCTCCGCTGCGAAGGCACGTCGAACCTCTTCGAGGAGCTCTTGGTTGAAAATCAGTGTGATGGAGGAGAGACCCTGGGACGCTTGAAGAAACTGTCCCTTGTGACGGCTCAACAGCCGTCCCGCCGCTTGAACCGCTTGGGGAGAACTTGTCACGGCGAGCTTCGCTATGTCTGTTCTGACAGCGACCTTGCTCCTCGCCACCACTTGGTTAACACCGGGCTTGGGCTCTCGATACCCAGTGCGCACACGCTTAACCGACGTTATCAGCGTCTGAAGGGTAATCTTTCTACCCACTGCCCGCTCAACGAGAGGCTTTATGACGCGGGCTACTCCAGTCACGTTGGCATATCCCCGCTGGAGCGCGTCTTGAATTGACAAGTCGTTCTCGACCGCTTCTCTAACCGCCCCAACAACCGAACGTACAGCGGTTTTTGATACATTCATGTCTCGTTCTGTATTGAAATTGACCAAAAAGAATAAAAAACCTCCGGTCAGCCTCGGGCGGCATGATCGAGAAGATAATCTTGGCGTATTCCGGGGGCCTCGACACCTCCGTCGCCGTCAGGTGGCTTCAGGAGAAGTATGAGGCGGACGTCGTCACACTCACCGTCAACCTGGGACAGGGTATCGACCTACAGGAGGTGGCCAACCGATCCAGGTTCATGGGGTCCGTGAGCCACCACGATATCAATGGAATCGGAGAATTCGCCCAAGACTATGTTTGTCCATCCATCACTGCCAATGGACTCTACGAGGAGAAGTACCCGCTGAGCACAGCCCTGGGCCGCCCCCTCATAGCCGAGAAGCTCGTGAAGATAGCGGAGATGGAGGATGCGTCCACCGTGGCTCATGGCTGTACTGGAAAAGGCAACGACCAGGTTAGGTTCGACGTCACCGTAAGAGCTCTCAACCCCAAGCTCAGAGTTGTGGCTCCCATAAGAGAGTGGAACCTCACTCGGGATCAAGAGATCGAGTATGCCGAGGAACACGGTGTCCACTTCGAGCCGAAAAAAGCCGGCTTCAGCATCGATCAGAATCTGTGGGGAAGATCGATAGAAGGAGGAGCTCTGGAGGACCCCAACTTCGAGCCGCCGCCAGACATCTTTGAGTGGGTCAAGCCCCCCGAGGAGACGCCGGACAAGCCCGGGTACGTGGAGATCGATTTTGAGGAAGGGGTTCCAGTCGCTCTCAACGGCCACGAGATGAATGCGTCCGACCTCATCGCCTCCATGAACGAGGTTGCAGGGCTTCACGGTGTCGGTGTGATAGATCATATGGAGGACAGGCTAGTGGGCATCAAGTCCAGAGAGGTCTATGAATGCCCAGCCGCCCTCTGCCTTATCGAGGCGCACAAGGACCTAGAGAAGCTGGTCCTCACGCGGCACGAGCTCTCCTTCAAGCGGATCGTGGAGCAGCAGTGGGCATGGCTGGTATACTCTGGCCTGTGGGTTGAACCCCTCCGCCACGCCTTGCAAAGCTTCATCGAGAAAACCCAGGAGAGGGTCGCAGGCACTGTGCGGCTCAAGCTTTTCAAGGGAAGTTTCAGGGTTGTGGGACGAGAGTCGCCGAACTCCATCTACGATACAGCGCTGGCCACATACAGCGGCGAGTCAACGTTCGATCAGAAGAAGGCGCAGAACTTCATCGATCTCTGGGGGCTCCCCTCACGGATAGCCTCAGCCAAACGCAGAAAAGCCGAGGTCCAGGCACTGACATAGCCACAGGTCGATCGACGCGTCCTTATAGGGCTCCTCAACGGTTTCTAGCCGGAGCGAGGAGGAAACAACCGTGACTCGAACCCTCTACTTGGAAGACGGCTACCTACAAGAGTGCGACGCAACGATTCGATCAGTCTCGCAGGACAAGTACGTGGTCCTCGACAAGACCATCTTCTACCCCAAAGGCGGTGGACAGCCCTGGGATACAGGCCTCATCCTCCGCGGCTCCGAGACCTTCCAGGTTGTCTACGTGGGTAAGTTTTCCGGCGAGATCTCACACGAGGTTGCAGCTCCCGGCTTACAGCCTGGAGACAAAGTACACTGTAACCTTGACTGGGACCGCCGCTACAAGCTTATGCGCAGCCACACCGCTGCTCACCTGCTCACTGCGATCCTCTGCCGAGAGACAGGTGCTCTAATCACCGGCAATGCCCTCGATGTTGACCGCAGCCGCTTTGACTTCAACTTGGAACAATTCGACCGCGCTGTCTTCCTTCAGTACATCGAGAAAGCCAATGAACTTCTGCGCCAAGACATCCCGGTGAAAACCTACGACCTTCCTCGAGAGGAAGCCATGAAGATCCCTGGTGTGGTGAAGATGGCCGCTGCCTTCCCCCCAGACATCCCGCGACTGAGGATAGTCGAGATCGAGAACATAGACAGGCAGGCCGACGGCGGCACTCATGTAAAGAACCTGCGTGAGGTCGGCCAGATCGAGTTTTTGAAGGCCGAGAACAAGGGACACAACAACCGCCGGGTCTACTTCAGGCTCATAGACTAGGCCTCAGTCGACCAACAGGGACCTAGGCGAGTCCATAACGCTCAGTAGCCGCTTCCAAGATTGCTCCGATCATCTCGCCAAAAGTCATGCCTGCTGTGTGGGCCATGATTGGATAGAAGCTCAGCTCTCCTTTCTCCGGGTCATAATCTAACCCCGGGAGAGGGTTGACTTCCAAGACGAATAACCGACCCTCTTCATCCATGCGCACATCGATCCTCGCCATGTCCCTGCAACCGAGCACCCTAAACGCTCTTGTGGCGACCGACTCGATGCTCCGCCTCTGCTCCTGCGTAACGGTTGCAGGACAGACGTAGTTGTCGGGTGAATCGTAGATGGTCTTTGCGCGTTGACCGTATACGGCTCCGACCTCCGATGGGAACTTGGAGAAGTCGATCTCCAAGATGGGCAGAACTTGCGGGTTCTCGTTTCCCAGCAGCCCAACGCTGAACTCTCGGCCAGAGACGAATTGCTCCGCCAAGATGGGCTCCCGATAGGTCTCAATCATCTGTTTTAGCTTTGTCCTGAGTTCATCGTGACTGTGAACCAAGTTGACGGCGTCGATACCGATGCTCGACCCCTCTCTACTCGGTTTCAGGAGAACTGGATAGGGCAGCTGTCCGTCAATTGGTTGATCAGGCCGTTGGAAGACCTTGAAGCGCGGCGTTGGAACCTTGTGGTAGCTCAGTATCTTCTTGGTTGTGGGCTTGTCAAGGCAGATGGCCGTCGTCAAGACGTTCGATCCCACGTAGGGGATGCCCAACATCTCCAAGAACGCTGGTACGTATGACTCTCTGCTCTCACCTCGAATGCCCTCCGCGCGGTTGAACACCAGTTCAGGCCGCAGCCGCATGAGTTCAGAATAGGCCTTTTCATCGGCTTCGATGAATTCGTATTCGTGCCCGGCGTATAGGATGCCTCGCCGGATAAGCTCTATGGTTTCAGGGGGATCGTACTCGACTTCAAACTCGCTCTCCGACCTGCGGGTGTTGCATACAAGGGCTACTCTAAGCCGTTTCAAGGTATTGCCTCCTCTTGGAGCCGAGCCAGCTCCTCTCGATATATGCTGAGCACCCTGCCTTCGATCTCTGCCGGCATCGTAATCGGTCGGTGGATCACAAAGAACATCTTGCGGAGCTCTTCCTCTCGCTCCCTCGCCTCTCTAAGGAAGCGGTGGGTGAACTCCTTCACCAATTCGCTGTGGTCGCCGTTTTTATGAGCCAGGTAGAAGGCATACAGCTGTTCGTCCCGTCCAAGACTAGTAAGCGCGTAGGTCGCAACATTCTTACCTCCGAAGAGGCTGAAGAAGCGCCTGTTCTTGGCCGTCAACATGTTCTTGGAGAGCCCCACCCTCTGCGGATCGATTCCCAGAGCCTTTATCAGAAGATACATTTTGGCGCAGATAGAGCAGGACAGACACCAGCGTCGGTCTCGCCCAGACTCGGTTTCGGTGAAGCAAGACATCTCATACTTCCCGACGTCAGGGTATCGGTGGTGCAGCACGCCCATCACAGCGATATCCATGAGAGGCTCGATGACACTCACAGTTCTGACCTGCTCTCCGGACATGAGCCGAGTCATAGAGTCTATCTGGAGGGTCCAGATGTGTGACTGGTCGTAGGCGGGGTAGCAGACGTATCCCTCTTGGTCAATGTAGTGTGCCGCGCAGCTCTGCTCGTTTCCGAAGACCATGTATCGAGCGTCGTAGCTATGGGCGACGGGAAGCAGGATAAGGGCGTACTCCGTTGACTGTAACCCCCATCCTAGCTCCGTCTTGCCAACTCCGAGATGCACACCATCTCGAAGCATACCCGCTGAGTGTGTGATCTTGTCCAACTTAACCCCGAACTCTCGGCGAAAACGTCGCGCCAAAGCCGTCTTGTGCTTCTCCTCGTACTTCATAGATGGCTCTACAACGTACGCTATGCGCGGATTCAGCCCTATCTCCCGGCAGACCGCGTAGCTCAACAGGCTGTCCTTCCCGAAAGAGAGGCTGACCACAGATGAATCTGGGGAGGATGTTCCCGAATACTGGGGGAGCCTCACACGGTTGTCTAAGAAGCGGATCTTGAGGTTCATGAACTTCCGGACAAGGTCCGAAGTGCTCACACGATCCACGTCTGCGCATGAGGGAAAGTCCATAATCATGTTCTGGAAGAAGTGAGGTTGAAAGAGAGGCCGGTTAGTGTTGTACAGCACTTCAGCTTCCTTCATCGCGAGTGGCAGGTGAATGGTAGCCGCGAACACCAGGTTGTCCAAAAGCACGTCCTGAAGCTGGCGGGGATAGTCCTGCCAGATTTCACCGGGGTATAAGATAGCATACGCCTTCCCTCCAACTCGAATTTCAACCCCACGTGAGGTCTTCCTTCCCGCGATCTGAATCACCGGTTAGAGCCTCTCTTCCTCAAGTCAACGCGACGCTAGATGCAACCGATCTTCCAGGTCTGCACTTTCTTATTCTTTTCGATTTGAGTGTTGATCAAATGTTCAGCCGCCATTGAGAAAAAGAAAACAATTTAAGTCCTGACTGAACCTTTCACCGCGTCGCGTAGAGGCGGTCGCAGATCGATCGATCGATCGCGAGAAAAACCATGGTCGAAGAGTTTCGTTACATGGGTGACGTGGGCAACACAGTCTTTGTCCGTTCCAAGAACCTCGAGCCCTTGATCGGCTGCGATAGACTGTACCTCAAGTTCGAGGGGGGAAACCCAACTGGAACGCAGAAGGACAGGGCAACCTTAGCGATCCTCCAAACAGCTGCCAGCGCCGGCTACGACGCGGTTGCCATCGCAACATGCGGAAACTTCGGGGCCTCCTTTGCGCACTTTGGATGCACGTTGGGCTTTGAAGTCCACATCTTCTTTCCATCGGGCTACAAGATGGGTCGCATCAGGGAGATCAAAGGATACGGAGCCGACGTACGTCCGGTCGACGGAACGTATGAGGTGGCAGTCGCTGAGAGCTCCAAAGAAGCGGAGGCTCACGGCTGGTACAACGCAAACCCAGGCATGAACGGAAACTCCGAGACCTCTTTCGAGGCGTACTCCTCCATCTCCCGAGAGATATACAACAGCCTTGGACGCGGTGCGGTGGCGGTCTCAGTTCCGGTCGGCAACGGAACCACCCTGACAGGGATATACATGGGCTTTCGAAGGCTCTATGAGCGCGGCGTCATAAAACGCGTTCCCGCGATGATAGCGGCGAGTACAACCAGAGGAAACCCTGTGATCAAGAGCTTCCTAGTGAATTCTCGAGTTATCCAAGACCTGACGCCCAAGGATGTCAAGGAGACGACGATCAACGAGCCCCTCGTCAACTGGCATTCATTTGACGGCCAGACAGCGCTGCACGCTCTATATGAGAGCAACGGATACGCCGCTACAGCGTCCGACGACTCCATGATCGCATTCGCAAGGCTTCTAGCCCACGAGGAGGGGCTTAACGTTCTTCCCGCTTCGGCCTCCTCTCTCGTAGCTCTGCGATCTTTTGTCTCTCAGAGAGGAGGTGATGGCACCTTCGTCGCGGTGCTCACCGGACGCAAATCCTACGTGCCTCGTTCCCCAAACGCGGCTCCATTAGATAAGGCAACTTCTGTCCACCATCAGGTGCAGCTAGAGGACACCAACTTGCCTCACAACAAGTTGAGCTCCTGACGCGTTGAAAAGTCCAAAATCGGGTCAAAGCCCCCTGAGCTTGACCGGCTACGCCTCGTGAGAACAAATCGGGCTGGAACAACGGTCCTGAGGCATGCTCATGCTGATTAGTAAACCCTCCGGGCTGACAGAGGCACAGTCGCGGCTGAAAAGAGGCAGCTACCAAGGCCTTTGCCTGTGAAGCCGATGTTGGCCTACAGTCGGCACCGACGTGCCGGTTGATAGGGTCTAGGAAGCCGATTTCCTCCATATGGTGAAGAAGCTGGCGAACGCCGAAAAAACTGTTTCAAGCACACGCCTCCCGTTGATCAAAACCTTATCTTCGGGCCCGGGGCTGAGCACCCTTGACCACTATCGAGGTTTGGCTGGTTATGGCTATGAATTTCTCAGTAAGGACGGCGAGGGAGGAGGACACGGCCTCGATACGCAGGCTCGTGGCCGAATGGCTCGACGAACCCATTAGAAGAACAGAGAGCCTCAACCGCGCTATAAGAAGGAGAGAGATTCTGGTCGCAGAGAACGACCACGATGTCGTCGGTTTCCTACACCAAGCCATTCGGGAAGACATCATAGATGGCGCACCAAACTCCTTCATAGCGGCGTTCTACGTCAGTCCCAAGCATAGGAACTCAGGGATCGGAGCTGCACTCATCGAAGAAGCCATGGCCCGAGCCAAGCGTGCAGGAGCGACGAAAGCGGAGATCTCGACCACTAGCGCAAGGGCCCGTCGCTTGTACCAGCGTCATCGCTTCAGACACTTCCCTAGAGAAGTGATCCTAGAGCGGGACCTCGTGGCACATTGATTTTCACGTATGTTTCGAAACTCGGTTTTGAAAAGATGAATAGCCATGCTAGGAACTAGACACGAACCTGATAAAGAAGAAGGTCATCAGGTAGCATTGTCTCAAGATTGACTCAAAGCCGCCGGTTTTCCGCCACTTCCTGGCGGCAACAGCTCAAGTCTTGAGAGCAAGTCGGTGTCCAGCGGCAAAAACGATGACGACAATTATTTACTTGAACCCCTCTTCCAACCGTCTCTGGACTTGAAGGAACGATGGATCAAGTTGTCAAAAAGGGTGAATAATTAATAAAACAAATGTGGGGAGTCAACATGCTTAAGGTAACCACCTGTTACCTCGACTACCTTCAGCTACTATCACTCCTCCTCTTCGTCCTCTTCCTCTTCCTTCTCTCCCTCTTCCTCCTCCCACTCGGACACAGGATTCACCTGCCTGGGACAGGTGGGCAACAGGTTGAGGTGAACCAGAAGGCCAACTCGTGATGCAAAGGTTCATCCCTGCCCTTCACACCTGAGACCTAGGTCCCGGCGCACGAGACCTCCCTAATAAACTCATCCATCAGGTTTCCTTATATTACGTGGGTCGCTACATACTAACAAGCATCCTGAAATGGGCGACACACCTGAGACCTCTCGTGCTGCCTGCTTGTTTCAGGGTGCTCCACTCACAGCGCAGCCAACCCACCTTCTAAGCTCAACCTCACGCCAATCGATCCGATCGAACATACGGACTTACCTGTAGTGGTCCGCCATCCTCTTGTTGAAGGGCAATGCTAGGATGTCCTCTATCACCGCCTCGGCTTGCTCGGGACGCCTCGTCCTCGGATCGTTCAAGAGTATGTCCATCAGCAGGTTCTTATCCCCTGTCAAAAAGACCTCCAAGGCCCATTCCATTCTCAGCATCCGCGGGAGCATCACGTGGAGCATCAGTGTTTTAGGCAGCTTGCCCACGCGCACGGCTTGGATTCCCCGTCCGCTCACTATAGCCGGGATTTCCACGACGACATCGTCGGGTATGCCTTCGATCGCGCCATTGTTGGGGGTGTTAACTTGGAACATGCCCTCTTTGTCGTTGACGATGGCATCAATAATGGGTACGTGCTGCTCTCCGCTTTTCGCGGGTGGAAACTCCTTCGTCACGAAAGTCGTTGGATCGTTGCTGACCCTGAACATCCTGTCCATGATCTTCCTCAAGTCATTCAAGTACATGCCCCACCCGATCTCGGAGTCGAATCCGCCGAACGGTCCGTACCATCTCTTCTTCGTCTTCAGATCCACGTGATATTTCCAGCCACCGCTTCTCGTAGTGTCTCCAATAGGAAACATGCCGAACGTCTTGTACATATCCGCCGCTGCAGGAGACATATCCATCTCGTGATACTTAGGCCTCCAAGCTCTCCAGAAAGCCTCTGCCTTGTTCTCGATCCAATCATCGATCATGGGATAGACGTTCTCCCCCTTGCATCGAAAGTCGGTCATCCAGATGCAGTGGTTGAAACCAACAGCCTGGAACGAGACGTCCCTAGGATCGAGACCGAGGACGCTCGCCACCTCCTTGTATCCGAGGTGTCCGTGGCAGAGGCCCACCACCTTTACCTTACTCTCTCTCGTTAAGAGTGTACAGCCCTCAAAGACAGGGTTCGCAGTCTGGATCAACCAAGCATCGGGACAGATCTCTTCCATTTCCCTGGCAACGTCTAAGAAGAGCCTTAATTGGTTGTAGCCTCCGATCGTATGGTAGTCCGAGACCATGTTGTGATCCACACTATCTATGCCCCTATAGTACCCATGCTTCTCGGCGACTTTACGTTGGATCTCGTAGTTCTCGTGCCCTCCAGCCAAAGCTGTGTTGAAAACAAAATTGGCGTCCGTTAGCGTCTCGCCCCTATCCATGGTCTTCTCAAATTTCAGGTCTGCCTTCACCTCAGACGCGTATCTCCTAGCGAGGTTATCCACCATGTCGAGGCGTTCTTTGTTGACATCCATGAACGAAACTGTGCTGTCCCAAAGGCCTTTCGTCAAGCAAAGATCCTTGATGAGAGTCTGCGACCACGATGCGCTACCAGCGCCTATTATGCTTATCTTAACAGCTGTCAATTTTGAACGCTCCAACCCTCAACGATTTCTCTCCAACAGGTTATTTAGCCTTCGCAGTAGATCGCTGAACGCCTACTTTTTGGGTCCTCGGGCTAACGATCGATCGCCCTTTTCCTGCCGCCATCCCTACTAAATTCTGTCGGCAGATCTTAATTGCGCACATAAATGCAATCTCAGAATATGTGTCTCACGCCGTCGACGAGCTTAATGGCTATTATAAATATTCCGAATTTCAAAACGCTTAATACTGTAACTCATATCTCAGTGCGCCGTGACCAACAAAATCGATTTGAGGAAGAAACTAAAGGCATTCTATTCAAGCCCGAAGAAGCCAAACATCATCGATGTTCCTCCCGCCAAGTTCTTGACGATCACAGGACGCGGCGAGCCCGGAGGCGAGGCATATCAAAAGGCGATCAGCGCTCTTTACTCGGTCGCCTACACAGCAAAGTTCAACGCTAAGGCCGCTGGAAAAGATTTCACTGTCATGACGCTCGAGGGGCTCTGGTGGTTCGATGACCCAAACGCGTCTTTCGACTCCGTACCCAGAGAAGAGTGGAACTGGAAGTCAATGATCAGACAGCCCGAGTTCATCACAGAGGAGATGGTGAAAGAGGCGAAAGCGCAAGCCAAAGCTAAAAAGGGATTAGAGGAAATCGACAAGGTCGTCCTCGAGGCGTTCCATGAGAGGTTGTCGGCGCAGATCATGCACATCGGACCCTACTCCGAAGAACGGGAAACGATCGTCAGGCTGCACAAGTTCATCAAGGATAAAGGATACAAGATGCGAGGGCAACACCATGAGATCTATATGAGCGACCCGCGGAGAACAGCTCCTGAGAAATTGAAGACAATCATAAGGCAGCCCATAAGCAAAGTATAGCAATACACATCCGGTCCAGCGATCGAAAACCTTACGCTCAATAAGAAGCGGCGAGCATCGATCCCGTGAATAACCTATAGAACAATAACATTAAGACCTCTGGAAAACATTATGTTGAATTTACAGTTTTGACAATCATCTTCTTGTCCTATTACTATTTGCTGACTATCCATTAGGATATCGGTGTCACCCCCGTGCTGGCACAATCGATCGGATTCACTGAAGGGCTCAGTAGGGTGACCAAGCCCGTTCCTGGTCGGTTGATACGCGCTATCCTTATTTGCCTCGTCACAAGGTCGCACGCATCAAATGAGGTGGCCTGTTACCCCTAGGGCTGAAGCGCCCGGGGCTGCACGCTGCCCATGCAATCCCCGATACACGTCGTCCAGTTGCGAGGTGGAGGATGGCTCTGTATGGATGAGGAGGCTGCTGAGAATAAAGGCCATATCCTCGCGAGTACTATGACTGCCTTCACGGCGTATGCTCTCGCCTCGTCCGTATTCGGGCCATCGCTTCCTGCGATTGTTCAAGACTTTGTTCTCGCTCCGGTTCAGGTCGGAGCCCTGGCAGCGGCTGGATCCATCGGCTTTCTCTCTGTTCTCCCAGCGGGCATCCTGACAGACATGCTAGGGAAAAAGAAAGTCGTGATTGCTGGAATAGCCGTGATAGCCGCGGGAACAGTGCTTACAGGTCTCTCATCGTCCTTTCCTCTACTTCTGGCGGCGCTGATCTTTGCCGGTATTGGAAATGGCTTCTTCGAGGGATCAGTGAACGCATTCGTGTCAGACATCTACAAGGACAAGCCCGGCTTCGCCTTGAACGCATTACACTCCACGTGGGGAGTCGGCGGCTTCCTAGGGCCTCTACTCGCAGGACAAATGCTCTCAAAGTTCGGACTGTGGCAGCTCAGTTTTCTGGTCGCAGGAAGCATAGTGGCAGCGACAATCATTCCAGTAGCGTCCACATCTGCTCGACAACCAATTTCCACGGGAAGTCGCCGACGACCGCGACCAACCCTCAGACTGAATGTTTCGCTGGCTCTGGTGCTAGCCCTCTTCCTTGTATGGGGCACCGAATTAGGCATCTACTCCTTCCTGCCCCTCTTCCTACAGAGTGAACGAGGGTTTGACAGCGTTACAGCTAGCGCCTCGCTGAGCATGCTCTTCGTCGCCCTAGCCGTGGGGCGCGCAATTTGGAGTGTAATCAGCGACAGGGTGGGACTATACTCCACAACCAAGATCACAGCAGCCGCGGC
>JBGVSY010000140.1:0-2787 GCA_041862235.1 Nitrososphaeria archaeon
TGTTTGCCGAAAAAATGGGCTCAGCGTCATGGGCTTGAACGGAGCTCTGTTGTGGCTATTTCCGAAACAGCTGATGGAAGGTCCTTCTCCAAGGAGCATACGTACTCACATACCCGGCATCCAACACACTTGTCTGGATCGTAGGAGACGAACTTGTGTCTGACCATCTTACTTCACCTCTTCCTTCTTCTTCGAGGCAGTAGAGCTCGCGTATTCCTCCAGTCCGAGCTCCTCAAGCTTCTTCTTTCTGGGTACGCCCTTTGGTGTCCAGCCCCTGGTCTCGTAGTAGTCATCTAGAAGGATGTCCAGGTCCTCCTGGGTGACCAGGCTGCCTTTGGCCACGCCATCTGGAATTGGAAGCTTCATCACCCTGGGGGGCAAGTTGTCGTCCTTTCTCGTCATGCCTTCTCTTATGTTGTAGAGCCTTGCCAGGTTGCTCATCCTCTCGCCGGCCATGCGGAGCTCCTCGCCTGTCATGGGGATTCCCGTTACCGCTGTGTAGACGCTGGCTATCTCATCATAACCCTTCCAGATTCCTCTAGAGAACTTGCAGAGAATCATCGAGTCGAAGATACAGTAGTTGTCCTCGTCGTTCATCACGATCTTTCCCCTGCCCTTCTCCGCCTTGAACCTGTCCACGGTTCCCTTTAGGTCGGGCCCGTAGGAGCCATGCCTCTGGTGGTCCGCCCCCCTCCTGGAGACAGCGTAACCCAGGGCGCAGGTTTTCAGGCCTCTGACGTCGTACCCCGTCATCTCGAGGCCCTTTATGTGCATCGCAAACTCCTCTGATCCCTGACCTATTCTCTCGGCGGCTCTCTTGACGCCCTCGGCAAGGATGTCCCCTACATCCTGCCTGAGACCAATCTTCTCGACCATCTTCACCATCGCCTCGTGGTTGCCGAACTCGAGCTCAAGTTCCCCCGTCTGCTTATCGTTGATCAAGCCCTTTTCGTAGCACTCCATTCCGAAACCGACTATGATTCCAGTGGAGATGGCGTCGATTCCGTAGAGATCGCAGAGCTCTATGGCCTTGATCACACCGTCCAAGCGGTCAACGCCGCAGTATGGTCCGAAGGCCATGGTCGGCTCATACTCGACGCGAGCGGTAGCCCCTTTGTACGGACCTTCAGGAACCACAGCTATGTGCTCGCATCGCATGGGACACCCAGAACAGCCCTGGATCTTGACCACGTAGTGTTCCTTCAGATACTCCCCGCTTACCGTCTCGGCTCCCTCGAAGGTCGCGCTCTGGTAGTTCCTGGTTGGCATGGCTGCCTGACTGTTGAGGGTGAGGACATTGGCCGCAGTTCCCATATCTCTATACTTGGAGGTTGCCGGCCCCTTTGCACGTTCATAGAGGTCTTCGCACATCTCTTGCAGCTTCTCAGGTTCGGCGACGGATACGCTGTGAGTTCCCCTCACGGCAACCGCCTTGAGGTTCTTGGATCCCATCACTGCGCCTAGTCCTGTTCTTCCCGCCGCCCTGAAGCGATCATTTATGAGGCAAGCGACCCTAACCAGTCTTTCTCCGCCTGGGCCAGTTGCCGATACTCTGACGTACTGGTCGCCCAAGTCCTTCCTGATCATCTCTTCTGTCTCCCAGGTGTATTTTCCCCAGAGGTGGGATGCGTCCATCATCTGTACAGATTCGTCGTCAATCCACAGGTACACTGGTTTCTCTGACTTCCCTTTTATCACCAAGATGTCGTACCCGGCCATCCTGAGTTCGGCTCCCCATCTTCCAGTGGAGTAGGCCTCCCCCAAAAGATTGGTCTCAGGGGATTTGGCGAAGACGCCAAACTTTGAGGTCGCGCATGGGACCATGGTGCCGGAAACGGCTCCCACGGCGTATATCAAGGGATTCGCTGGGTCGAAGGGATCTATTCCAGGGGGTTGATTGTCGATTAGGGTCTTGATGCCGAACCCTGTGCCGCCGATGTAGGCTTTGGCGAAGGCTTCGTCGAAGGACTTGACCTTGGTTTTTCCCTCGGCAAGATCAACGTGCAGTATCTTTCCGGTATATGCATGCAATTCCAATACCTCACATGAATATCTAGAACTAACGCTCTGCGCTGACCGGTGAACTTTGAACTACATTTATAGTTTTTCACAAGTGATATCGATGGATCGATCGACCATCATCAATCGCCGCGCTCATGGTCCAGCCGGAGAAAAAAATACAGCAATGCAACCTACCCGTGTCGAGCATCTGCTTTATATCGAGGAACGGTCTGGATGCGTGAAGTCGATCGATCGATCCGGTGTTTCTGGGTGAGGCTGAAGATAAGGTACGCGGGCCCCGTGGCGTCTATGTTGAAGAAGAGGGAGGAGATCGTGGATATGAGTGTCGGTTCAACCCTCCGAGACCTATTGGAGAAACTGGTTGACTCTCACGGGAAATGGCTTAGGGATGAAGTGCTTGACGACGATAGAGAGCAGATAAGAGACGGAGCCCTCATCGTGGTTAATGATATATCGGTAGCCCGGCTGGGGGGCCTAAACACCAAGCTGAAGGAAGGAGACACCGTGGCGCTGCTGCCCTGGTTCCCCGGTGGCGGATAATCGCCCACAGGAAGAATCGTCGCGGTCGAAGGATCGAGGCGCTCTCGAACTTCGCGACTGCCGATCGATAGAGTGCCCAAAGAAACACAGGAATCTCCGGGTAAAAAGATAAAAGGAGATATAGGCTCGCTACGCCCATGAAGGCGCTACCTTTACCTTCCCAGCAGTTCTGCTGCACCCTCTATGACACAGCCCGGGCGCTTACGATTGCTTCGAACGTCCCCG
>JBGVSY010000141.1:0-41003 GCA_041862235.1 Nitrososphaeria archaeon
AAGGATGAAGATAGACAAATACTCGCAGTGGGTGCTCATCCTGATGACGTCGAATTCTTGATGGCCGGGACGTTAGCCCTGCTACGGCAAGGGGGACACAAGATTCACATAGCATCAATCTGCAGTGGTGACAAGGGCTCAGCTATGCTTGAGCCCAAAGAAATAGCATCAATAAGGTACGGGGAAGCCACTGAGGCGGCAAGAATCATAGACGCCACTTTTGAAACACTGAACGTGCCAGACTTAGAGCTTGTCTTTGACAACAAAACGAGGGCGAAAGTGGTGGAGCTGATAAGAAGGGTTGATCCCCACATTGTGATCACCATGTCGCCTAACGATTATATGCCTGACCACGAGACAACCGCCAACCTGCTATGGGACGCCTGTTTCAACGCATCAACACCAAATTATAGGACGGGTCAAGCGAATCCTGCTAAAGCGACTGAGAGAATACCCTATCTTTACTACTCAGATTCACTGGAGGGTGTTGATAGATTTGGCAAGAGACTTGCCCCAGATTTCTACGTTGACATAACCACCGTGATCGAAATAAAGGAGAAGATGCTTGCTAAACATGAAAGCCAGAGGAATTGGCTGAAGATTCAACATGGACTAGATGAATATCTGTTGAGCATGCGGAAGTGGAGTCAAGAGAGGGGCAAAGAAATTAATGCTGAGTTTGCGGAAGCCTTCAGACAGCACAGAGGCCACTCTTTTCCAGAGGAAAACATTCTTGAAGAGCTTGTTCCGGGTGTGAGATCCGTCAAGGATGCTTAGCAGTAGGATCATACGATTCATGCAGCCCGCAGATCCCATGAAACAAGGTTATTCTCCGGTAATTGATCGAGCGATCGAGCCTAATCGAGCCAGCAAGGTGTCGGGTCGAGTGTCAGGAGAATGGAATTCGTCAAGATATCGGTCGATGAGCCGCCTCCAGATGTTTCCGAGGGTCTTCGGACAAGCGAGTCTGATCATGCATAAGCGATAAGTCTCGTACACCTATTTTTTATAATAGCTGAGGACCTTCTTTATTCCTTCTGCGATCAGCCTCATATGTTCTTCTTCGAGGGTTGGATAGCAGTGTACGATAAACGTTCTTTCCTCCAACCAAGCTGCATTTGGGCAGTAGGCTTTATCGTATTGAACTGACTCGGGGTCTGTGTATTCTTTTGATCTGAACGGGAATCTAGCTTCGCCGAATCCTTTGTGTTCGAGGTAGGCTCTTTCCTTGTAAGACTGGGGCCAGAACTCCCTCCAGACAGGTAGGCCCTCGGCTGTGAGCGCATCGAGAATGGTCTTCTTGTCAACCTTCAATTTATCCAAGTTCAACACTATCGGGAAGACGTAGAATCCATTTACCTTTTCTTTTGTGTGAACCGGCAAGTATAGAATCTCTTCACAGGCTTCTAACTCTTGGATGAGAATCTCACCGTTCCGCCATCTTCTAGGAAGATTCCAAGTGTCGATTCTTTCCATCTCCTTCAACCCGATGGCAGACTGCATCTCAGTCATCCTATAGTTGTATCCGACCCTCACGTGAATATAGGGAAGAGTGCCTTCGGCCTCTAACAGAGAAAGCCGGGCCTCTACATCGTATCCATGATCACGGAACTGACGGCATTTCCAACCCAATTCTTCATCATTTGTAATTACTGCACCGCCTTCTCCACCTGTGGTGAAGGTTTTGTTTTGACAAAAGCTGAAACATCCTAGATGCCCCATGGTCCCAGCCTTCCGCCCCTTGTACATGGCGCCGTGGGCTTCAGCAACGTCTTCAATAACGAATAGATCATGTTTCTCGGCTAGATCCATGATCTCGTCCATTTCGGCAAGATTTCCGTATAGATGGACAGGGATTACGGCTTTTGTGCGTTTGGTGATCTTCTTCTCTATGTCCTCGGGATCGATGCAGTGGTCGTGTTTTCTTACATCAGCGAAAACTGGGATGGCGCCCGCTTGGACGACGCAGAAAGAGGTCGCGATGAAAGTATAGGATGGTACAATGACCTCGTCTCCGGGGCCTATGTCGAGAGCTGCGACAGCAGTATGTAACGCGCTTGTGCCATTCGTTGTAGTTATGCACATTTTTGCCCCATTCCACTCCGCGAATTTCTTCTCAAACTCCATTCCGAGCTCTCCGGTCCAGTAGTTGACCTTCCCGGTTCGTAGCGGTTCAATGGCAGCTTGAATTATTTCCTCTGTGAACCATGGCCAAGGTGGCAGAGGCTCCTTAACTATCGGTTCCCCTCCCTCGATGGCGAGTGTTTCTGTGTTGTACATAACTTGAACACCTTCAATTCCCTTGATCTTAACAACAAATATAAATTTTGAGTCACAAAAAAGTACACTTTCCCGGTCGATCCGAAGCTATATCGCAACGCCCTAGATAGCCATTACGATCGATCGACTTGGAGCGCCGATCGGTTGATCGGCTGAGATTTCTCTCAGAAAACTGAAGTCAACGTGAATGGAGGCGCCACTTTATTGACGTTCCACCCTTGCTCTCTTTCCTGTTGCAGAGGATTCGTAGGCTGCCAATACTACCGCAAGATTCTTGGTTGCCTCGTATCCGGAGTTCAGTGGCCCCAAATCTTCTTCAATGCATTTTGTGAAATGATCTATCTCAGCTCTATACATGTTAACGGGTGTTGGACTGATCTCGCTTATCCGGATGCCAACTGCTTCCCTCCTCTGGGCTGCCTCATATCCTCTATCTTCCTCTTGCACATAGACCTTCAACATTCCAGCTGACTCCTGTCCAATTGTTCCATTTGCCAGAATACAGCCTTTCGTGCCGTATATCTCCAGTCTGTTCTGTGCCGCAGCGTCGGGGATGTTGAAGAAGTTATCAACTACACCATATGCCTTGGTGTCAAACCTTAGAGTAACAACGGATGTATCCTCAACGGCATAGTTAAAGACTAGTGTGTCGGTAAGAGCGGAAACCTCTTCGACTTCCCCGAGAAGCATCCTCAGAAGATCAATACAGTGTATGCCCATATCCATAAGGCAGCCGCCCCCTCCCAGTTTGGGGTCTTGTCTCCACGCCCCAGGGATTTCGGGATACCAACACGTAAGCTGAGCCCTCCCCATCACAGGGCGACCGATCAATCCTTGCTCAATAATCCTCAGTGCCTCTTGGTGACAGGCATGAAACCTCATCATAAAACCGACCTGCAGTTTAACATCATTCTTTTCACAAGCGGATATTATGTCTTGGCACTCCTTGACCGTCAATGCAAGGGGCTTTTCACACAATATACTCTTGCCAGATTCGGCCGCATCTATGGCCTGCTGAGCATGAAGATGGTTCGGCGTAGCAATATACACAGCATCAACCTCAGAATCTCTAAGCAGATCCTCCTCTTTGTTATACCACTTGACCTGATACTTCCTGGCTACCCTCCTTGCTGTTCCATTATCAATATCCATGACGGCAATCAACTTGGACTCATCTGATGGCATGATGCCCTCCGGGATCGTTCTCCTATTGGCTATCCCACCACACCCTATGACACCCCATCCAATTGTCTTCACGGTAAAATCCCCGTATGAGGGGTGACGAGCCGCCGTTATATAAATCACCTCTCGCCACCGCACCAAATTCACAGTCCTAGCTTGCGATACATTTTTTGATGCCACATCTTCTCGATTGATCGAAACAACAGGTTGGGTCAACTCACAATACTGAAAAAAGAGCAAGAAATGAAACAGAATGCTATATATCAAAGAATCCATGGGAATCTAGGTCGTTCGAAATCCGGGGGTTTCTGATTGATGTTACAGAGCCGCATTTTACGCGCAGTAGCGGATCTTAAGGGCGAACTCATAGAGTTGACAAGAAAACTCGTTCAAATACCTACGGAGAATAAGCCCCCCACAGGCTATGAGAAGGAGGGACAGGAGTATATTGCTGAGCGGTACTCAGAATTGAATGCGGAGATCGATCTGTTCCTCCCAACTGAAGTTGAGGGAATCGAGAGTCACCCCGCATACCATAAGGGCAGGGACTATCGAGATCGACCTAACGTAGTCGCCAGGATAGGGGGATCAGGCGGCAGATCCCTAATCTTATCAGGACATATGGACACTTCTCCCAAGGAGCCCCTGCCTTGGGATAGACACGGGCCTTTCAGCGGGAAGGTGGAAGATGGCAAGATATACGGCCGAGGTGGATTTGACATGAAGGGTGGGCTGGCTGGCGCCTACACAGCGGCCAAAGCCATCTTGGAATCTGGTGTCAAGTTGAAAGGTGACCTCATCCTCGAGAGCGTTGTGGACGAGGAATATGGTGGCGCAAACGGAACTCTGGCTTGCCGCCTCAGGGGTTATGAAGCCGACGCGGCCATATTGATGGAATGTTCATCTCTGGCCATAAGCCCAGCTACCAGGGGAGACAAAAACATGATCATAACCATAAAGGGAGTGCCTGGAATGCCCTACACAGGTTATGAACCAACGAACCCTGTCTATGGAATGGCCAGGATTATAGAAGCGCTTCGAACCTATGAGATCGTACGTAACGATAGGACTGAGAGGCACCCTCTTTACACAGATGAACCCTTGCCGCTTCCGGTGTTGATCAAGAAGTTGAAAGCTGGAGAAGTTGAACCCGACGGAGCGCTGGGATTGCCCATGGACTGCTGGCTCCTGGTTGGGCCCCAGTTTTATCCCGGAGCGACAGAAGAGACATTCGATAAGGAATTTCTAGACTTCATGAAATCAGCTATTGAAAAAGATCCAATATTGGCTAAGAATCCGCCGAAGATAAGCAGCGCAGAGCCATACATAAGGCGAATAGTGGAGGCTAGCGAGATCGACCGAAACCACCCGATAGTAAAGGAGGTCGAATCAGCCTTCCTGAAAGCTACTGGGAGAAAAGGCATAGTTAGGGGAGCTCCATTTCCATGCGATGCGTTCATATTCACCAAATACAGCCGCACGCCAGCCCTGGTCTTCGGTCCAGCGGGAGCTAACGCCCACGCCCCGAACGAATATGTGACCATCGATAGCTTGGTGGAGCTGACAAAAACCCTGGCTCTAACGATAGCTAGCTGGTGCGGCTAAGTACGAATACCGTCGCTGAAAGCCCCTGAATAGACGATCGATCTACTTCGAGATTATTTCTCGTCTGTATGTAGATAGCTGCTCCACACCACTACCAGTTATGGCTACTCCATCCTCCCACCGAAGTCCTATCTCGCCGTCTGATAGCCATATGTCCACATTGAATACCATACCCGGTTGAAGTTCAAACAGGTTCTCCTCGTTGATCCATGGTCCTTCACATTCTTGGAGCCCTGTTCCGTGGGCAGGGCCGTATAAGGTGAACTCTCTGCCGAACCCGTGGCGCTTTAGGACATCGCTGAAGACTCTTTGAACTCCAATCGATTCAACCCCGGGACCCATAGCTTCTATGGCTTCGTTCTCAGCCTCCAGTCCAGCCTCCATGAGTCTTCGCGCGTTCTGAGGTGTGTCGCCTATGACGAAAGGCCTGCACATGTTCCCGCAGTAGCCTTGATATCTTATGCCTATGGAGAGCTGTACGAGCTCACCTTCCCTGATCTTGCGGTCCGTCGATCTGCTCAGACCTTGATTTGTCCTCGGACCTGAGCATACCCATATTGGATAGGCGGGTCCCTCAGCTCCCAGCATGACCATGGTGGCCCTCGCCTTTGCCTCCAGCTGCCACTCCATTTTGCCAGGCTCGGCATAGTCCAAGGTTGCTTTGATACACTCCTCAGTGATCTTGTAAGCCTTCTTCATGGCAGCCAACTCGTTGGGCGATTTTATCATCCTAACTTTGAAGAGGATATCGTCGGCTTCCAGAAGTTGAGCATCTGCAACAGCCTTCTTCAAATCCATGTATATCTCGTGGGGGAATATGTTGGACCCAACGATGCCAACCTTCTTGATGTGGCTCAGTTCGCCAACGACCTTTGGAATTATGTCTGAAAAACGTATGTGCTCCGTCTCATGGTAAGGTGGCGCTGAGGTTTCCAGAAAGAATGGGTGTATCAATATCTTCTTCAAGCGCGAGTTATCTCTGGCGTATGCTATGGACTCAGGCCCTCCAGTAATCAAGGCTGCCTCACCCTCCCTCGGGATCATGAAACCTGCGAAGTCGAAAGTAGGTTTGAAGTCGGATACATATCGGATGTGGTGGGGTTCACATTCGCTTCCGTAGCCCACGAGGAGATCTATGTCTCGTGGACCCATCTCGGCTTGGATACGTTTTATTCTCTGCTCATACTCACTGTCCGGAATCGTGGACATGGCTCTTCACCTTCGTCGATCACCTATATAATGAGTTTCTCAAGAGCTTCTTTGGAGGTCCTCAAGCCCTCTATAGGGTCATCCTTATAGAAAACTTCTGGGAGGAGGTACCCATTCCATCCAGCTTTTTCTAGTCCCATGATGACTTCATGAAAGTCTATGGTACCCATGCCTATGGGTAGATGATAAGCATAGTTTCCGTCATTGTCAGTTACATGGATACACTCCGCTAGAAGACCCTTGAGCTCCTTGACGTAGTCCATGGGGGAATAGAACGTGTTCGCGTTGGCAATGTCCAGATAGACCTTCACGTTCTGTGAATCAACATCTTTGACGATCCTCTTCAATTCGTACGGAGTATCGCAGAAGCTGCCAACCACAGCGTTCTCTACTCCTAGCGCTACACCTAGCTCCTCCGCGTAAGATGCGCACTCCTTGATGCTCTTCACAGATTGGTTCCAATGTCTTCTATAGGACGCTTCTGACAGCATGAAGTTAGGTTGCTCCACTTTCCCTGGGAGAGTAAGCATCAACTTTGCTCCCAGTTGCACGGTCAAGTCTATTGCTTTCTTGAAGAACTCCACGGCCTTACGACGTTTTTCCTCTGAAGGGTCTGCCAGGTTAAACTCGAAACTGAAAGTCTCCCAAGCCTCGGCTTCAAAAGGTATGGGACATGTGGAGACGCAGTCTATCTCCTTCGCCTCCAGCAACTCATTTGCTTCCTTCACGTCCTTTCGCGATGTCGAAAGGGGCCAAAGCATGTTTCTATCCATCCATACCTCAACCGCTTGGAACCCCAGGCTTTCCGCGACTTCTATGGAACGTTCAAAGCTGAATCCTTCCGTGGCTAGGGTCCCCATCTGTAATGCGATTCTCATCGTCAGTTGCCTCACCTTAGAGGAAGTGTTACAGGTTTTCCCTCGTTTATTGACTTTTCAACCGCCAATACAGCTTCCAGAGCATTGCGTGCATCTTCCGGAGTCACTATTGTTGGTTCTTCATCCTTGGCTACACAGCCTATGAAGTATGAGATCTCCTCTTTTAAGGCGCCTACAACCTTGCCATGCACAGTAGGCCAGTGTATTGTGTCGGGTAGCCTCCAACCTGTTCGATCATTTATCTGAACACATTCGTCAGATACGTCGATATAGATGGCGCCTTCCGTCCCTATTATTTCCATCCTGGCATCTATGCTGAATGGGGTGTTGTCTGGCAAGAACCAGGCATCCTCGATCACTCCCACAGCGCCTTTCCTGAACTTGTAGATTCCCCACCCGATGTCGGCGTTCGGCAGTCCTCTTACGTTAACGCTTTCTCCATAGGCTCTGCTTATCCTGTCCTCTGTGTACCAGTGCATTAGATCTGTGTCGTGAAGCCCGTCGTCTATTATCGAAGACACTCGCTGAAGGTAGTGTCCACTAATCTTGGCGGGTATGTTTCTCCTGCCATATATCGAAACGATCTTGCCTACAGCTCCTTCTTCTATCTCTTTCTTGGCTATGGCATATCTTGGATCGAATCTTAGAATATGACCCACCATGAACTTCACCCCCGCCTTGCGTGTAGCGCTTATCATTTCGTCCGCATCTTCCAGAGTCAAAGCTATCGGTTTTTCACAGAGGACGTCCTTGCCGGCCTCAGCGGCTGCTATGACGGGGTCCTTATGCTCGTTCTCAGCGACCACCACGTCGACGACCTCTACGTCAGGATTCGATACAAGCTTATCCTTGTCGGTGAACCACATTTTCGCCCCGAATTTCTTGGCGATCTCCTCGGCTCTTCCTTCACGCCTAGAGCAGACCGCTATCAGATCAACGTTCGGTAGCGTGGAGAGAGCGTGTACATGTTTTTCTCCGAACTGACCTAGACCTACAACCCCCACCCCAACCTTTTTCAAATCTTGACTCACCCAACACCTACTGGTGGTCAAATCGTGTATTAAAATTTGGCCTACCTATGGGCGTACCGGCAATCTCGTTTGAGCTTTTGGCAGCTCCTCACACTAGGGAAGGCCGGTGGAAACCCTTCTCAGTCGGCCGGTGGAGATGTGTAAACATACGCTCAATCGTAGCTGACAGAGCTCGAACCATCGATGGATCAGGACACGAAAGAGGAGGATCGGATCAAGAATTGAGCTGATGTGCATCACCGGCCATGCCTTCAACCTACAATAAATCGATGCCCAGGGAAAGTCAATATTCAGTCGACATTACGCCGACAAGATCCATAACAAGTCTTATATACGCTTGGAGGACAAAGCGTATATGGAGAAAACGGAGGAATGCAGTTTTGAGCGAGGCTGAAGAAGCAGAGAAGATGGGTAGGCGTAGTTACATTAAATACGTTGGAGCTGCCGCCGCTGTCGTGGCTGCTGGGGCTGCCGGATACGCAATATACGAATACACTAAGCCCCCTCCTGCACCGGAGGAGATTGAGTGGGGGGTATGGAGTTGGGGTGTCGAGTTGGTACAGGAAAACACTGGGATATTCAACGATAACAACCCAGACGCAAAGATAAACGTCACCGATTTGGGGGCGGACTATGTCACAAACCTCTACGCAAGGTATGCGGCAGATGACCCGCCAGACATATTCTACGCAACGCCAGATGTAGCATATGTCGTACAGTACAAGGAGTGGGCTGCAGACATGGAGGACTACGCCCCGGAGGCTAGGAAGTACCTAGACGAGATGTACCCGGGGGTCAGGGAGTTCTACATAAACCCGTTCACGGACAAGGTCCACGGGCTGTGCTACTGGCTGGGTCCATACGTGCTCGGCTACAACGAGAGACATCTGAAGGAGGCTGGGTTCGACGCGCCCCCGAAGACATACGACGAGCTGGCCTCACAGGCATTGGCGATCAAGAAGGCGGGCATAGTTGAATACCCCATCGGAGCCCTTTGGTCATGGGGCTTCCCAGCTATGTGGTACAACATCATGATCGGAATGCACCGACCTGAAAATGGCAAGCGCTACCTATTCGACGAAGACCTAGACCCGATCTTCCACAACAAGGATTCCGAGTTCTTCGAGGCTGTGAAATGGTTCTTGGACAGAGTCCACGTCGACAAGACGATCTCACCGGGAATTAGGGAGTATGACGAGTCAGGGATCACGATCGCCTTAGGCTCTGGTAGTGTGTCATTCGCTCTGGCCTTCGCGGACTACGATGTAGCAGGTGCCAACGTGGCGGAGATGAAGGAGACGGGCAACATAAAGATGGCCTTGAATCCAGGGTCCGGGTATGCGGTCTACCACCCCACCAACTACAGCGTTTCAACGCACTGCATGAACAGAGGCAAATCCGCCCAGGAGGCAGCTTGGCGAGTCATGGAGTACGTAGGCGGCAAGACCACCGACGCAAAGTCGGATTTCGCGGGAGGAAAATTCTTCGTTTGCAACAGGCTAATACAACAGTACGGTGTAACCTCGGCCTACAGAGCAGTCATGGAGGACCCGGCAAACATAGCCAAACTGCAGGAGTTCAAAATGAACGTCGATGTCCTGCTAGAGCAGTATGAGAAACTGTCCACCGTCCTGTGGAGAGACCCGGTGCAGACGCCTTGGTGGGGTGACTGGTTCAGCTCGCCGAGCAGCGAGGTAGGCGGAAGAGTCAAACCCAAGTTTGAAGATATAATGACGGGCGTCAGAGGACACAGCGATACCGACATATTGACATTCCTGCAGGAAATCGCCGACGATTGGAGCAAGTCCAAGAAAGCAGCGGGCATGTAAGCAAATTGGACCCCAAGAAAAGGACATTACTCATATGCTTGGTGCCCGCTCTAACCCCACTTTTTTTGTTTGGTTTCTACCCGCTCGCGTACGCATTCTACTTGGGCTTCACCTTCTATAATTTGAAAACAGCGATTCCACCTCATTTCTACGGCCTCGGTAACTACTTTGATCTTGCATCCGATCCTGTATTTCAAACCTCTGCAAGATCCTCGCTAATATTCGCTGTAATCATAATCCCTCTAATAACGTTGATTTCGTTGGGAGAGGCGCTACTCCTCTCAAGAGATTTCAAAGGTGTTAGGATAATGCAAGTGCTCGCTTTGATTCCGTGGGGAATACCTGTGGTGGTTAGTGGAACGATCTATAAGTTCATGTTCGATCTCAATTTTGGGTTGTTCAATGATATTATGGTGAAACTGGGTTTCGTCGCCGAATACCAGTCCTGGTTATCGATGCAGTGGCCCGCCATTCTTATCGTGACGTTGGCCTTTCTCTGGGTTCAAACACCGTTGCCCACCCTGCTGTTCCTGGCCAGTATTCAATCAATACCCAAGGAACTTTACGAGGCGGCGTTGATAGATGGAGCCGGGCCGTTAGGGCGTTTCAAATCGGTCACATTTAACTGGCTGAAGCCAATATTGCTCATAGTGCTGGTGTACTCGTCTCTGATGGCTCTGTGGTGCTTCGACCCCGTGTACGTCATAACAGCGGGGGGTCCAGGGGACTTTACGAAGCTAATAACTTATTTCACCTATGAAAGGATGTTCAGCTACCTGAACTTCGGTCAAGCAGGCGCCACCACGATTCTAATACTGGCGATAACCGTGCTGTTGATATATCTGTACTTCAGGGCCTTGAAACTGGGACGCTTACGATTAAGGGCGTGAAATGAGGTGCGACTGAGTAGAATTGGGGTGTATTTCGCTGCAGTAATGCTTGCCATCTGGATTCTGTTTCCGATCTACTGGATGGTCAATCTAAGTTTGCAGTCTGAGGCTGAGATCTACTCGGTGCCCCCATTCTACTTCCCACCTAACCCCAGCATCAACAACTATTGGTTTGCATTTGATATCGACTCCGCGGTTGAGTATTTCTTGGAGCAAGGTATGTCGTTGTTCTTATTCATACCAGGTGCTGTAAAGGATTTTCCCAAGTCTATAATCAACAGCGTGATAGTAGGTGTCATTGTGATGATCTACAACCTCATAGCGGGCATGTTGGGAGCATTCGGCATAACTAGGATAAGATTCAGGGGAGACCTGCCATTGTTCTATGCATCGATAGTTGGCAGGCTGATACCGCCAGTGGTGATAGCTATCCCATACTATGTGATAATAAAGAGCTTAGGCCTCATCGATAACATGTTGTCCGTCATATTGGTTCATATGATGTTTACCATACCGTTCACCATATGGATACTCAACACATACCTTCTAGGCATCCCGACTGACATTGAGGATGCCGCCAGAGTTGATGGCTATTCGTACCTTGAGATACTCAGGAAGGTAACGTTTCCGGTGATCAAGCCTGCAATAGTGGCTGTCGCGATCACGTCTTTCATGATTTCGTACGGCGAGTTCTTCTTCGCGTTGCTCTTGACAAAATCGGCCGCGTCAAGGACTATACCAGTGATCATTGGGTCATCCGTCGCCGTGCCCAGGGTCACGAAAGGGTTGATATGCGCTATGGGAGTTCTTGGGATGATACCCGCGACGATCATTATCATAGTCTTTAGACGGTATCTGATCAGAGGACTGGTAGCGGGGGCCGTGAAGTAAACTAATTTAGATCCCAAACATAGGTCCCTCGATCAATCGATCGCTCGGCGAAATGCTTAAGTATGTTGGCCGGCAAGATTGGCACACTGAGGTGAAACTCAATTGGTGGAGAAATTTGGCGCGGCGATCCATGGAGCGGGTTGGGTCGCGACGCAGCACACGCAGGCATATGTTAACAATCCCCATACGGAAGTAGTCGCCATATCCAGCCGCAGAGAGTCAAGTGCCAAGAACCTAGCTGAGAGCTATGGCGCCAAGGAGGCAAAGATATACACCGACTACGACAAGCTTCTAGACGACCCTAACGTTGACATAATCTCCATATGCACACCCCAGCACCTACACTCTGGGGAGACAGTGAAGGCCGCGGAGGCCAAGAAACACATAGTCATCGAGAAGCCCGTCGCCATAAGTCTCGAAGGGCTGAAGGCCATGAGGGGCGCCGTCAGGCGGGCAGGCGTCAAGACTGTTATCAGCTTCGTCCTAAGGTGGAACCCAATCTTTGATACGGTCAAAGCCATGATAGCCGACGACGCTCTAGGCGACATATACTACGTGGACGTAGACTACCAGTCTCACGTCAGCGGCAGCTGGTGGAAAGGTTGGCACTGGGCCAGGAAGAAAGACATAGGCGTGAGCTCATTCCTAGTGGCAGGCGTGCATGCCATAGATGCCGCAAGGTGGTTCGGCTCAAAGGAGAGGTTTGGGACATCCAACATAACAGAGGTCGTATCCTACTCCGGGGGCTACCGGAAAGGCAAGGGAGATGATCCTATGGAGTACGACGGCCTCGAGGTTATACTAGGAAAGCTTGATGTCGGCGCTGTGGCCAAGATCTCCTCGAACTATGACGTGGTGATGCCCTACAACTTCGTTTGGTCTATCTTCGGAAGCAAGGGGACCTTCAAGAACAACAGGGTCTGGTCGAAAAAGTATCCAGGGCAGAACGATTGGGTCCAGATACCTGCGATAATGCCTGACACGCCTGAGGTGAGCCATCACCCCTTCCAAGGCGAGATCGACCACTTCATCGAATGCATAACGGCCGACAAGGAGAGCCACTGCAACCTGGAGGACGCCGTGAACACCCATGAGGCCGCGTTAGCAGCCATAATATCTCAGAACGAGGATCACAGAGTGGTCAGGCTACCCCTCCTAAAGTAGATGGTTTCGATCAATCCGGTCACAACAAGAGAGAGTTTGCGCATGGCCAAAGTCCGTATCGAAGGCCTCACCAAACGCTTCGGGGAGACAGTTGCAGTCAACCACCTCACCTTGGAAATAGGGGACGGAGAATTTGTCAGTCTCCTGGGGCCGTCGGGCTGCGGCAAGACGACCACGCTTAGGTGCATCGCAGGTCTGGAGCGGCAGGATGAGGGCGACATCTACATCGGAGATTCGCTGATAAACGATCTTAGCGTACCTGACAGGAATACTGCTATGGTCTTTCAGTTCCCAGTGGTCTACCCTGGCATGACCGTTAGGGAGAACTTGGAATTCCCTCTTAGGCAACGCGGACAATCCAAAAGTGAGGTAAGGGAAAAGGTGGAGGGGACAGCAAAAATGCTAAGGATAGAGCGTTCGATGGAGGAAATGGCGTCCGATTTGGATGTAGGGGGAAGACAGAGGGTTGCCTTGGGGAGAGCTCTAGTGAGGAGTCCTGAGGTGCTCCTCTTAGATGAGGCTCTGACAAACCTCGACACGAGATTGAAGCTGATGATGATCGATGAAGTGAAGAGGCTTCATGAGGAGCTCCGTCAAACCACCGTCTACGTCACACACGATCAGTCTGAGGCCATGATGATGGCTGACCGAATAGCTGTTATGGACAAGGGTTTCTTGAAGCAATACGACTCACCTGAAAATCTTTACCGCAACCCAAGAAACCTGTTCGTCGCAGGGTTCGTCGGAAGCCCTCCCATGAACTTCATCCAGGTCACGTTCGACAAAGAAAGAGGCTGCATAGCCTACGGCGATTTCAGTGTTGATGTCCCCGAATTGATCAGCGTGATCGGTACGAAAGCTGCGGGGCCTGAGATCCTACTAGGCTTCAGGCCTGAGTACGTATCGGTACACAAGGTCTGCCCCAGCAAGAAGCATGTGAAAGGCAAAGTGGAATTGGCGGAGTTCGTGGGAGACTACCTGTTTTTGGACGTCCAACTGGATGCAATACCGATCAAGGTGTCAGCTCCTGGTGATCTGGGTGTGGGAGCGGGAGACGACGTATGCATAGAATTCACGAAGTTCCATCTATTCGACAAGAAGACAGGAGAAGCCATCGTGTGAGAGTGGGACTATGCCTCAGATTCGTTTGAGCAACGTAACGAAGCGGTACGGGAAAAACATCGCCGTAGACAATTTTACCGTGAGCGTCAATGATAGGGAATTCCTCTGCCTGCTAGGCCCTCCTGGCTCAGGTAGAACCACAGTTCTACGGCTCATTGCTGGTCTCGATAAGCCTGATTCAGGCGAGATATACATTGGCGAAAGGCTGGTGAACGAACTGCCGCCGGTTGAACGAGACGTTGCCATGACGTTTGAAACTCTCGCTCTATATCCTCACCTGACCGTCTACGAAAACCTAGCCTTTCCGTTGAGGAAAATCGAATTGACCGAGAAGAAAATAAAAGAGAGGGTCTATGAAATCGCCGAACTACTCAGGATCGAGCAGCTAATGAAGAGAAAGCCTGCGCAGCTAAGCGGCGGAGAACGGCAAAGAGTATCCTTAGGAAGGGCCCTGGTCAAGAAGCCCAGCATACTGCTCCTAGACGAGCCTCTAGGGCACTTGGATGCCAAACTTAGACTATACGCCAGGGTTGAGATAAAAAAGATCCAGAGGGAGCTGAGGCAGACTGTCGTTATGGCTACTTTTGATTCGCTAGATGGTATGTCGATCGCCGACAGGATAGCCTTGATGAGAGACGGGAGCCTTGTTCAAGTAGACACGCCGAAGATGATCTACGATAAGCCAAAGAACCTGTTCGCGGCTACATCCATAGGCTCTCCATCGATAAACATGATCAAGTGCACCTTGGAGAGGGACGGAGATAAGCTGGCGCTCATCTCGAACGGTTTTAGACTAGACGTGACCGTCTTCGGCGACGTGCTATCTGACAAGATCGGCTCTGAGTTAGCCTTGGGCATCCGGCCTTCAGACATGAAGGTCTCGGCGAACCCACCTGGAGTGGAGTCGAAGATATACACGGTTAAGCCCTTGGGACGCGAGAATCTCCTGACGCTGGATGCAGCGGGAAATATGATCTTGGCGAAGGTTCCTTCGACATCCAGATTCAGGGTAGGGCAGAAAGTGTGGATGCAGCCGATGTTGGATAGAATTCACGTTTTCGGGCAAGACCAGCGGGCCATCTTGTAGGATCCGGATGCCAAGATCTTGGCTATGGATCGACTGAGAAAAATGAGGGGTGTCTGTTTCTAATTCTTGAATAGCCACGCGACCGAAAAACAGAAATAAGCTTCAGAGGAAAAAGTTGTACAAGAAGGATAGGGGTTATGAATGGAGGAATGGCATCCTCATCAGTCTAGGTGGCTTCCTTCACAATCGCCTGAAAGCGTAAGGGAGATCCAGCAGAAGAAAATAGGCGTTGACCCCCCGCTCTACGCACACCCTGACTTCAAGGTGAGAGTCTGGAAGTCCCTGCATGAGTTCTACGCAGCCTTCGCTAGGGATATGACGAGGCGAGTTCTGGCGGCGTTCTTGGAGAAACGAGACGTGTGGATGATTGCACCCACGGGCCCAGTTCCGCAATGGGTAATCTTCGCGAATAATCTGAACGAATATGGCCGCTTGCTTAGGGGCTTCAGCTTGGGTCATGTGCACATCGTCATGATGGACGACTACGCTGACCCGGAGGGTAGGACGCCGGCGGTCGACGTGGAGGGCAGCTTCCAGAACACCATTCGCGCCAACTTCTGGAGTAGGCTCGACGAAGAGATTCGGATGCCGTGGGAGCAAGTAATCTTCCCGACAGGAGAGCTGGTGGAGAGGATTCCACAGATGATCATCGACGGGGGTGGTGTCATCGATGTGGTGTATGGTGGTGTCGGCTGGGGCCTGCACTTCGCCTTCGTCGATAGGGAGGCCTTTACGTCGAAGCGCTGGGCCAACCTAGATCTAAAGAAGTGGAAGAGGCTCAGGGTGTTGAAGGCGATTGAGCTCGATGCCTCAACTATCTATCAGAACGCGCTCCACACTTGGGGCAGCAACCAGTGGGCCGTGCCAAGCCACGCAAACACAGTTGGACCGGCCTTGATCTTGGGTGATGAGGAGATTCAGGTTAAGTATCGATCCTTTTGGTGTGATGGGTTATGCGCGGGTCCTGAAATGACATGGCAGTCGATGGCGGTTCACGTCGCCTTGTACGCTGAGCCCAACCCTGAGTTGCCCGCCACATTCCTGAAGACGCTACCAGGTGAAATCAATGTGATGAAGCCCCTAGACGACCCCATCAGCATCGTACCAAGGTAATCTGGATCGGATCGATGAAAGCTTCGAAGAGCATTGGAAGCTTGGATAACGCATAGGACCCTCACAGATTTCTCTAAATAGCGAGAAGGGTATCTCAATGACTCGATCGATGCAATGTGACATCCAAGCGGTTGCTATTTGACGGTAACGACACCGTTCTCAGCGTCGACCTCAACGAGGTCACCGGTCTTGATTTGGTCAACGTCGATCCTATCCACAGACGGGATTTCACTGATTATGCAGCCTACGGCGACGATAGCTTCACACTCCCTGTTTATGATAGCGACGGGCGCCTTCCCGGTCTTCTTCAACTGATAGAGCACATAGGATCCCACGGTCGACCCCTTGCCCTTCGGGAAACACAACACTTTCCCGGCGATACATTGTCCCTCTATTTGGTGGCCCTTCTCGACAACGGTCGCCGTCTCAGGGTCCACGCCTCCATAGAAAGAGATCGCCTCCTTGGTGACGAGGGCTTCACCGCTGGTCTTTCCACGGAAGATGCGCCGCCCCTTCAGCTTCATCTTATCGCCTCCGCTATGCATTCCTCGAGGGAGCAGTGCTTAACCAAGAACTTGTTTCTGCCTCTGCCGTAGAAGCAGCCTTTCGCCGAATCTGTGGCCAGCCCCTCAAAGCGGCCTTTGAGCGGGGCTACTGCGAAGCATGTGTCGCAGGCGAACTTGGCGCCCGAGGCCTCGATGGTGGCGGTGTATCCCATGCGGTCCGCCATCTGTTTGGTTGGGCGGGCGGTGGCGATCCAGACCTCCTTCACCACCTTTTTGCCTTTGAGGAGCTCTGCGATTCGCTTGATCTCGTGAATGGAGGCGTGTGGGCAGCCTATGCCGACGAAGTCGATCGTTGTCTCGTCGTTCAACTCCCTCTCAGCCTTCTCCATGTCGGGCGGCGTCACCTCCATGGCCTCTGCAGGAACGTTGGTTCTGTTCGGAGTGACGCCCTCGATGTGGAAGAGCGCTGTTCCTCCATAGGTGGCGATCGAGGCACAGAAGGCCTTGAGCTCCTCCAGGGACGGGGATTTTACTCCGGTGATGTAAGGAATCTTGTCCCCTATGCTGTCGCCCATCACCTTGCCGAGGGTTCCATAATCGTTTGTTCCGCGGACATCGGTCTTGATGTCGACTCTGATTCTGGCCTGGCGGTTTTCATCCAGGTGCAGCCCATACATTGGTGTTCTTCCCGTCAGGGCTGCCGCCAGGGCGCTGGGTCCACCTTCCCGGTTCGTCTTGGCGCCTATGACCGAGTTCGCAAAGCAGACAGCGCTGCTCTCCGACCAAGCAATATGCTCGTTAAACAGAGGGAGGTTGCCGACTAGGTACGGCGTGCACGTGCACGTTGTGACTATTCCCATCTTCTCGAAGGCTTTGATCACTCGTTCCTGGTTCTTGGCGAACTCAGGGTTTATCCCCAGGTGTCGCCAGTTCTCCAGGTCCATGCCTGCGGGGTTGAGAGTCGTTAGGACGCGGGCTTTGCCATCTTCCGCCATTCCAGCCAAGAACTCTAGGCCTGGCTCGCCTAGGTTAGCGTAGCTAACGCCCGCGACCTGCACGGAGCTCACCTCGACCATCCTCTCTGCTCCGTAGATCTCGCCCAGCGTCACGAGGATTTCCATGCTCTTCTTTGCGGCTTTGCCATGTGTACCCTCTAGCATCTCCTTCTCTAGTTGCGTCAGCAGCACCTAGCTAGTCCTCCAAGACCTTCTCTAGATCGACTTTTGGGAACTCGGCTCGCTCGAAGTTCTTTCCCTTGATCACCTTCAACGGTTTCGTGAGGTCGAACCCCATCTTGGTCGTCATCTTCGTCCGTTGCTCAGCGCTTGGGTCCAGGCTGCTACCGGGCTCCTTCTCCTTCATCACCATATCGACGTCACCCTGGAATCGAGTTGCCATCGCCCACTCGACTTGGAGCGGATCATAGATGTCGATGTCCTTGTCCACCACAAAGACGTGCTTGCAGCTCTTGTGACCTTTGAGCGCTGCCTCAATGGCCTTCTGGCCATCTTCCTCCGATGTCTTGTCTATCTGCACTATGGCGTGCAGCCAGCTGCATCCACCCGGATCCACGTTAACATCCAAGCACCTGACCCCGGCTGCGTTGACCTCCCGGTAGATGGTCGGCTCGCGAGGCATACCCATCAAGACCTTGTGCTCAAGGGCGCCGGGAAGCAGGGCCTGCCACACCGCATCCTCCCGATGGGTTATGTTCTTCACTTCGAACATAGGTTCCTGTCTAACAATGTCGTAGGTCTCGGTCAGGTCAACGAATGGTCCCTCGTCATGTCTCTCTC
This sequence comes from Nitrososphaeria archaeon, assembly GCA_041862235.1. GTDB lineage: Archaea > Thermoproteota > Nitrososphaeria_A > Caldarchaeales > JAVZCJ01 > JBGVSY01. Next base: position 18,584 of record JBGVSY010000141.1, read on the forward strand.
TCAAGTAGACCCGGCCCTCAAGCACAAACTCGCAGTCAGCGGGAACGAGCAGATCGACGCTCTTCGCGCGAACTACATGCATTGGCTCCAAGGCGTTAGCGATCTCAAGTTCATCAACACCTAGGTCCACCGAGGTCGCCGCGGCAACCAAGACGTTGGGGGCATTGCCCACACAGAATGCGACCTCCAATTCGCCGTTCTTTTGAAGAAAGACATCGAAGTGTCTCTTCTTCACCACTCTAACACTCATCGAATCCTTCTTGAATTGCATCGCCCTGTGGAAGTCCAAGTTCTGGCCGTACTCTGGATCCCTTGCCACAACCACAGCCGAGGAGATGTAGTAGCCCCCGTCACGGTCGTTATGAAGCAGGATCGGCAGCTTGTCCAAATCCACATCGCTCTCTACCACCTCCTGACAGGGCGCCGAGTTCGCGACTTCGGGCTTCTTCCGCTCGTCGATGGCCTTCGTCAAGAACGGTATGAGCTGACGGACCTGGATTCCGAAGTATGAGGCAATGTCATCCTTCGTGCAGAACAGGTTTCCGGCGACACGAAACTCCGATTCCTTCATTTTCTCGAAAAACACAGGTCTTGGTTCCACTGCCTTGAGGATCCCGGCGGTCTCCAGCCTACGTGAAACCGCCTTCTTGATCCTCAGGAGTTTTCCTTCGTTCCCCAACCTTGCGACATGCTCTCTTAACCCCAAACTCTCTCGACTCCTATCCACTCTAGCTCAGACGCCGATTCGAGTTGGCCAAACGGTGACCCCGCTCTCCTTAAAGGCATTCACAACCCTTTCTTGGAGCTTCTCGCCGGGCGTCAAGGCTATGATGTTTCCCCCACGACCGGTTCCAGTGAGCTTCGCGCCCAGAGCACCCTCCTCTCGGGCAAGGGCCACAAGTTCCTCAAGCTCGTTGCAGGAAACCCCGATCTCCACGAGGAGGTCGTGGTTAGTGTTCATCAGGAGTCCAACCCGGTTCAGATCCAGGGCCGTGAGCGCCTCTTTGGCGTCTGACACGAGGTCCCTGTATCTAGCTAGGATCTCCTCGAACTGACGAGGGTCCATTTCTCGTCTCCGACGAACATCTGTAACTACCTCCGCCGTGTCTGCTGTGATCCCTGTGTTCGCGATGACTAGGTCGGCAGGTTCCTTCAGCTTCATTCTCCTTACTATGTTCGGCCCGCCCTCCATGTTCTTCTCGAACCAGATCAATCCGCCGAAAGTCGCCGCAGTGTTGTCGATGCCGCTGGGTGTTCCATGGTAGCCCTTCTCCCCCTCGTACGCTGCTACATTGATCTTCTCGTCACCCCATCCAAAGTTGAACTCGTCGCTGAGAGCTCTAGCCAAGGCAGCGCAGCTCGCAGCGCTCGCGCCGATCCCGCTGGCACACACAAGATCTCCACCGAACTTGATCTTGATGCCTTGACGGTCCAGTGGTAGTCCGGCAAATGTCAATATGTTGTTGATTGAGACTCTCTGCTGGTCAGCCTTCTCTCTCTTGTAGCCGGGCATCTCAGGCCTCTCATCCTCTAGGTACCAGCCGCTCTCCCGCACACGCGTCACGGTCGCGGTCGTCTTGGAGCCGATTGCCGACGCCATGGCGGGCAGCCCGTAGACGACGAAATGTTCGCCGAACAGAATGACCTTCCCGTATCCAGAGCCTTCACCCATAATCGCACCTCCAAGGTCCCGAGGCCAGTTGCCCGACCCTTGGGTGCAGCTGGCGCTGAAGAGTTTCCCTGGATTTATTACGGTTTCGGAACGTGTTCCGGACCAATTCACAGCTAAAGCTGGAAGCCGACGGATGCGTATCCAACCACGGCGCCCCTGTCTCCGGTGATGTCACCGCTACTGGCGTACTTCAGGATCCTTCCTTCGGCTACACCCATCTCCCTTGCCACGACCATTGAGCAGGCCACGGGGCCGAAGCCACAGGCGCTTATTCCCATCCTGGAGATGACCGCGTAGAGCTGGTCGACATTCAATGAGGTGACTTTCGAAAGCAGCTCCTTGTCCTTCTGGGAAGCGGTTGATGCGGGCTCGTAGTGGGTAAGGTCGCTCGACGCTATGACGGTGACATTCCTTTGCCCCGCCAAGTCTGCAAGAGCTTTCGCCACTTTCAGGCTTGTCTTCTTGCTCTGGTCCAGCATCGATACGGCGACCAGCTTGAAGCTGCCCAGCGCGTACTGAAGAAAGGGGAGCTGAACCTCTATCGAGTGTTCATGTCTGTGGGAAGCTTCGTCCAGGGAAAAGATGTCTGAGCTCTTCGCCAGGGAATATGCGGTGTCTCGATCCACCTCGACTTCTCCGAGAGGCGTCACCCAGGTGCCCTCGGGATAAACGGATACTTCGGTTCCTACGCCTTGATGGTTGGGCCCCACAACCACCACCGTTGACGGCTTGGGCGCCCGTGATAGCAGCAGGTATCCATGGCTTGCGACGGGACCTGAGTAAACGTAGCCGGCGTGAGGCGAAACCAAGGCCAGCACCCTACTCTCCGTCATCTTCTCCTTCGAGGGAAGGCTGCCAGGGCCGAGTGGATGTCTGAAGCATCTCTCGATCTCTTTCAGGAGGTCCTCTCTTCCGCCGGAGTAGAAGCGCCCAGCCACGACGGGAAGTCTGCGACCCAAGTTCACTCGCTTTTAGACGATGCCTGAGTTGTCATAAAGTCTTCCGGTGAGACAGGCATCTCCTCCTCTGAGGAGAGCTCACGCTTCTCGATTAGAACCAGACGAGCGAGGTACCAGAAGGCGTAGGCCAGGGAGGTTCTCCCTCGGTTGTTCATGGGGATGACGAGATCGATGTTCTCATGCACGTTGTCTGTGCTGGACATAGCTATGACAGGTATCCTGGCGATGGAAGCTTCTGCCACGGCTTGTGCATCGTATCTGGGGTCGGTTACCAACACAAGGCTTGGCTCCATGAATGCCTCTAGGTTGCGGTTGGTGAACATTCCTGGGGGAAACTTGTCCACGACCGGTATCGTGTGTGTCAACTCGCAGAAATTGAGCACAGGCTGTCGCCCGTAAACGTGGGAAGAGACGATAACCACCTTCTCGGGCGGGAAGAGCGATATGAACTTCGCTGTGATCGCCAGGCGTTCGACGGTGTGCTTGATGTCGATGAGGTATATGCCGTCGGGCCTGAGTTTGAATATGAATCTGTCCATGTGCTTGACCTTTATCCTCGAGCCCACGTGCAATGCGTTCTTGACCAGAATCTCCTGTATCGGCTGGGGAGGTACGGGCTGCTGTGTCTGCTCTTCAGCCTCGTTCTCAGGTGCTTCAGTCATCTCATCCACCCTGTCCGAGCGATCTCGGCCGTCTCGCCAAGCGTCTCCGCTATTCTCAGCAGCTCATTGGCTTTCGCTATTCTCTCTCCGCCAATTACGCCCGACTTCATCATCCCGCACCCGAAAGCCACCGCGATGTGTGCTAGATGGCCGCTCTCTGTCTCTCCGGATCGATGTGACGCAACGGTGAGATAGCCTGATTCTTTGGCGAAGCGTGCGGCTTGAGAAGCATCGCTCACCGTTCCCACTTGGTTGAGTTTTATGATGATGGCGTTTCCAGCCTTCGTGGAGACGCCTCGCCTCAGAGCCCCGAGGTTCGTGACAAAAAGGTCGTCTCCGCAGATGAGGGCTCGGCCTGCACTTGCAGTCAGTTCGGCGAAACCCTCGAAGTCCTTCTCCTCAAGGGGGTCCTCGACATATAGTAGGTCGTTCTCTTCTACCAGAGAGAGCACGTACCTGATCTGTTCCTCTCGGGAGAGCTTCATTCCATCGCGTCTGTAGACGTATACCTTGGAAGAGGGATCCCATAGCGAGGAGGCCGCCATGTCCAGCCCCACGCCAATCTTCGCCCCCGTCTGCTGGCTGACTCTCTCCACGGCTTCCCTTACGGCTTCGAGCGCGGATCTGCTGTTGAGGTTCGGGGCGAAGGCTCCCTCGTCTCCCCTGCCCCTGGTGAAGCCCTTCACCTTCTCAGAAAGCAGTTGCCCCAAGGTTCGGTGGACGGCGAGGTTTATCTCAACTGCTTGCGTCACATCCTTGGGGTCGAGTGGGACAACAAGAAACTCCTGTATGTCGGGGGCCCCCTCTCCTGCATGGCTTCCGCCTCCCAGCACGTTTCCCAGTGGAAGAGGAAGTGTGTTGGCGAATACGCCCCCAAGATGAGTGAAAAGCGGAAGGCCGAGGGAGTGAGCTCCTGCCTCCGCTGCAGCGAGGGACGTGGCGCAAGCCGCGTTCCCTCCGATAACGCTGAAGTCATGAGTTCCATCTATTTCATGTAGAGCTGCATCGACGGCTGTCTGGTCACATGAATCCATCCCAGTGAGCTCGGAGGCTATCAAGTCCTCGACTTGGCTGAGCGCCTTGTCAACCCCGCCTTCGGGGTAGGGCACGACCTCACCTTTCCCTCTGCTCTTCCCGGCTGGAGCTGAAGCCCTGCCGATGGCTGTCGAGGTCTCAACCTCCACCTCTATCGTGGCGGTGCCTCTGCTGTCGAAAACTTTCCTCGCGCGGACATCTTGAATTAGGGAGAGTTCACTCAAGGGATATTCACTCCGGGTTTGCTCCCCCGTATCCCGAATCGATTCTCACCACCTCGTCGAAGACTTCGACGTGCGACATGATCATCCTTCTGCAGCAGTACCTCTTCAACCCCAGGCTGTTCAGCACGCTACCAGGATCCTCGCCGCCGTAGACGCGGCTTTTGTAATCTTCCCACTTGTCACCGACGACGGCGCCGCAGGTGAAACATCTGATGGGGATCATCAAGGCTTTGCTTCTCCCTCTCGAAAGTTCGCCCGCCCCTCCGAAATAAATACTTTCGAAAGTAGATGCTGCCTGCGAGTGCCGGCTCTTTTTGGTTAAGATCAAGACACCCACAAAAAGCCGCGGGTTGATCACGTCCTCAGCAACAAAGAAAACCCTCAATACCAGGTGATTCGATTCCCCTGCTAGACAAAATCAGATTGGCTAGATTACGCGTAGGCAGCGAGGAAAACATATGACCGAAGCGGCTGGGCTGACGAAGCAAATCGTAAGGCTGGTGATAGCCACATTCCTGTTGGTCGTTGCTTTTCTCTGGTTGCCGCTTGTTCTTCAGGTCTCCACGTTCACGCGCATCTCCACGATTCTCCTGACACTCTGCTGGATCGCCGCCCTGATCGCGGTCATAGTCTGGTTTGTCAGGGTTGTCAAACGAGGACCACTCTGAGTTTAAAGGACGGACTGAGACTTCCTGTCAAAGCTCCGAATGAATCCTTTTCAATTCTGAAAGGGTCGACAGACAATCATCGGTAGCTTTTCTGCTTGAACCGCCTCGCGCTTCTGCGACCGGGTTTTTTTGGCTCTGTTCTTCTAGCGTCACCCGCCAGCAGCATTCTGTCATACTCCATTATCTTTTTCTTGTTCTTGACACTCATAGCCGCCAGTGCTTTGGCTACTGCTGTTGCTGCCGCGTCGGCGATCGCCATGTACCCTCCTCCATGTGCTCTGATCTGGAAGTCATGCTTCTTCCGGGCTTCAGGCATAAGAAGGAGTGGTGCGAGAATCTTTCTTCTTGTGCTGGAGGTTCCGAATGTTTCTATCGGTTGGCTGTTGATGTACACGTTTCCTTTTCCTGGTTTTATTGTGAGACATGCCACTGCGGTTTTTCTCTTCCCAACGAAGGTCTTGGCGACTTTCTTGCTCACCGCTTTGTCCACCCCATGTCTCTTGCCAAGTCTCCAAGGGTCATCCTTTTCACTATCTTGCCTGACGAGCTGGTTGCGCCCTTGAACTGTGCCTTCTCGATTGTCTCGAGTTCTTTGGATGTGTATTGGTTTGGGACTCCGGTGTAGACTCGTAGCCTCTTGGCCGCGTTTCGTCCCCGCGGTTTCTTCTTTGGAAGCATCCTGGTTATGGAGCTCTTTAGGAGGGTCTCGGGTCTTCCAGGGTACCATACCGTTATCTTCTTGTGTGAGGTTCTCTGTTTTCTTCTAGCCAGCATCAGGTAGTGTTCTTTGATGCTTCTTTCGTTTCCCTTAAAGATCGCTTTCTCGGCGTTTACGATCGTTATCCTCTGTCCTTGAAGAAGTCTTTTGGCCACGATGCTCGCAAGCCTACCCACGACGTGGTCCGTGACATCGATCACAACCTCACGCGTCTCTGTTCTGCTCGATCGAACGATAGGCATGCTAGCCAAGGATCTTCAACCCCCTGCCCGACGGGTTTCTCTTGGCCATCTCTTCTACAGGCAAGACCTTGCCTCCGGCCTTTTCTATTTTCTTCAGAGCGGTCTGGGAGCATGAGTACGCCCCCACGGTAATTGGGTGTCCTATCCCTCCCGTCCCCAGTATTTTTCCCGCAACGACCACGGAGTCATTGGGACTAGTTGACCGGGAGAGATGGACGATGTTGACGGTTCTCCTCCTCCTTCTCTGTCTCAGAATCTCCTCGGCTACGGCTTTCCAGAAACTCGATTCCCTTCCTGCCTTCGACAGAACTCGATATACCTGGATCCTCTGGATGTCTGTTGTCTTAGCTCGACGCGGCAAGCGCTTCACTTTCCTTGATCGCTTCCTCAAGGGAAGACATTAAGTCTGCAACCTTCGTTCTGAGTACGTTGACCGCTTCTGCGAACATCCTCTCGGGCGTGAGGAACCCGAACGATTCGATGTAGAACACAAAGGAGTCCTCTACGGGAGAAACTCGGATGGCCGGGGGCTGAACTGGGCAAGCCTCAACGCACTCTCTGCATAGAGTACACTGGTATAGCTTAGAGACAACGACCTTGTCGCCATCAACACCGAGCACATTTCTGGCGCAGGCCTCCGTGCACTTGCCGCAAACCGTACAGGTCTGTTGGTTCACCTCGATGTTAGGTACGTGGATCACAGTGGCTATGCCTGACTGCCACTTGGCGTGCTTCTTGCCGCTTCCAACCCTTACGTAGAGCTCGAAAGAAACCCTCTGCCCGCGAGCAAGCTTAACTATCGGCAACTTCGTGCTGGCAGGCTTTACCTTGGTCGATGGGTCTTCCGGAACGAGATCACCCGAGTAGACTGTCACAGGGCCTTCTGCCGCTTCTTTCTTCAGGGAGTAACGGACTACGCACTTCTCGCAGCCCAGGCTGCTTCCACAGCTGCAATCCTCGGGTGCTACATAGTGGTCTATGTCGGAGACGAAGGGGATGAGGGATATCCTATGAAGGAGCATCTCGTCCGCCATGGAGGAAGAGTTCTCGATGACGAGGCCTTCCTCCACAGCCATTGTGGGAACCTCCCTGATGATAGACCTGCGGATGAAGTTCGCAACTGCCTGGGGAACACCTTGCACCACGAATCTACTGTGGTTCGGTCCCCTCTCCAACACCTCGAGCTTCAACGGAAGTTTCGACCTGTGCCCCAATCGATCGCGTCAACTCAGCAGGTCCTATATAAGTGGATTCAATCGATCGATTGCGACGCAGGGACCAAAACGGAACGACGTTCTGTCAGGGATCTGTAGCCCCACTGGCTTGCTCACAGTATGTGGCCTCGAGAGGGTTGCTTCTCTTCTGGGCCGAGTTGTGATCGATCGATAATCTCCAGCCAGACTAGCCGCTCTTGACATTGCCCATGTTGACCCTTAGAAAATGTACGGAGCAGGAGATGCAGGGATCGTACGCCCTTATGAGCATCTCGCACTTCAGCGTGATCTCCTTCAGCGGCAAGTCTATGATCTGCGGCAGGAAGTGCCAGAGATCTGCCTCCACGTTCCTGGCGTTGTGAGCTGTGGGGGGCACTATGTCTGCCCTCTCAACCAAGCCTCTTCTGTTGATTGTGTAGCTGTGGTAGAGTATGCCCCTAGGTGCCTCCGTGACGGCGAAACCATCACCCGGCCTAGGTACCACCGATCTGTCCTCCTCCACGTATGGCAGCCTCTCGATGATGTCTATGCACTCATCTACGGCATGCACCAGCTCTATCGCTCTCGCCATATGTGAGGCGAAGGGGTTGAAGGTGGGAACCTTGAAGCCGCCCGACCTGGCGGCCTCACGTCCAGCTGGAGAGAGCTGATCGAAGTTAATGTTGACTCTGGGAAGGGGGCCGACCATGAATGATTTCGAGTGAAGGGTTGAGTGTTTGGCCATGGAGTAGGGGACTTGCTTCTCGTTAAAGTGACTCCGATATTCGTCTTCTTTGACGTCCATTCCGTCGGTTGACCTGATCCTTCCCTCGTTGATGGCGTATTCATCTTGGCTCGAGAGGGCTACATGCTCACACCTTCTCTCGAGCTTCGGTGTTTCCAGCCCGGCGAAGAGATCTATGGTTTCTTGGGCGTCGGCTCTGCTGTCCTCAAGCCTCTTTCTGATCTCGTTCATCTTGGATCTGTCCGGAAGGGAGGTGAAGGCCTTGACCTTGGCGGTGACAGGGTGGACCGCCCTCCCGCCGATCAGGTCTGTCAGGTCGTTGGCCAGCTTCTTGATCCTCAAGCCTCTCTTGACGATCTCCGGGCGATCATCGATCATAGCGAGGGAGCTCTCATATCCCATTAGATCCGGCAGCGAGAGGAAGTACATGCTGAGGGTGTGGCTCTGCATTATTGCGCTCAGCGCAAAGAGCCTTCTGAGGTCTCTGGTCTGCTGGCTGATCTGGACACCCATCGCGTTCTCGACCGCTCTCAGCGCCGTGATTTGGTGGGCTACGGGACATATGCCGCAGATCCTACCGGTGAGCTCCATGACCTCTTCGTAGCCTCTCCCGACTAGGAAGGCCTCGAAGAACTTGGGCGGTTCGAATATCCTGAGCTTAACCTCCTTCACTTCTCCATCCCTTGAGAGGGCGACGTCGAGGGCTCCCTGCCCCTCGACCCTAGACACATAGTCCACCGTGAAGCTCTTGGCCTTCATGCGTTGTCGGCCTCCCCCCGGAACTCAGGCGATGTACCCGCGTACTTTCTGAATCGTCTCGCGACCTCTTGGTCCGAGAGCCCCAGTTCCCTTAAGACATCGGCGAGCGCAGCGGCGTTGGGGTTGCTCATCGGGCCGTAGCATCCCTCACACTCCCTGTCCAGTGATGGACAGAGGGCACCGCAGCCTGCGTTGGTAACCGGGCCCATGCAAGGTCTATGCTTCTCGGTGATTAGACAGGCATTCTCGCTGAGTTTGCACTCCACGCAAACACAGTGACGGCGCAGCACTGGCCGCACTCCGAGCATCGCCGACTTCACGGTGTCGAGGAACATCTCTCTGTTGGGGGGACACCCCCTGAGATAGATGTCGACGGGCACGTACTCATCTAGACCGTGGATCTTGGTGGACAAGATGACCGATGGGTCCTCGTACACCTTTCTCTCTGCCTCCATCTGTGGGATCCAGTTTCTAATTGTTGGCAGGCAGCCGCCGACAGCGCAGTCGCCTAAGGCTACCAATATTGTTGATCTTGCCCGAACCTCCTTGATCTCCTTGATCTCTCGGGGACTGGAGATGGATCCCTCAACAAACGCCATGTCCCATGGCCCCCATTCGTTCTCGCGCTTGACCATCATCCAGTAGGTTATGTCGACGGCTTTTGCGATCTGCGGCAGCTCCTCCTCCAAGTGGAGGAGCTCCATCTGGCAGCCCGCGCATCCAGTGAACTTGAACACACCGATCTTGAGCTTGTCAGCCACAGCTGCTCACCTCACACTCTCTTGTCGGGCAGGTTTTCGATGGACCTGTAGCTGAACACCGGGCCGTCCTTGCACACGAAGGTGCCTCCCATCTGGCAGTGTCCGCACTTCCCTACACCACATTTCATCCTTCTCTCCATTGATACGTAGATTCGGTCTGTGGTGAAGCCTCTCGCCATCAAGCCCCTAACAACAAACCTCATCATTATCTCTGGTCCGCAAGTCATGACCAGGCTGTTGCTCCCGCTGGTTTTCATGTCGTCGAAGAGGGTGGTGACTACGCCCACCTTATGCTGCCACCTGACGCCCTTGGGAACGGTGTCGACGGTCAGAAGCAGCTGGCAGTCAGATATCTTTCTCCAACTCTCGTATTCATACGTGAAGACTTGGTCGCCAGGGGTTCTCGCGCCGTAGAGTATTTCCAGGCCGCCGTAATCCTCTCTGTTCGCAGCTATCTGCGTTATTACTGGACGAAGGGGCGGGAGGCCGATGCCGCCTGCGACCAAGAGCACATTTCTTCCCTTGGCTTCATCGACAGGCCATCCAATCCCGTAAGGCCCTCTGACTCCTATCACATCACCTTCTTTCAAGGCGAAAATAGCATCGGTTACCCTTCCTACTTTCCTGATCGTCGTGGAGATGTCTTCGTCCGCTGGGTCAGAGCACAAGGAGAAGGCTGCCTCTCCCACTCCGAGGATTGAGAGCATCATGAATTGACCGGGTGAAAAACTGAAGGCACTGCGCTCCCCTGTATCCGGGAAGGACAGTCGAAACGTCTTTGTATCCTCTGTCTCCTGCTCTATTTCCTTGATCTTAGCAGGTCGAGGGGCGTACAGGTTGTCCAAATCATCCACCTTTGATCGTCGCAGCAACTTGAGTGATGTCGATGTGCACTGTGCACGCACCTATGCAGCGGCCGCAGCCAACGCAGCCTGAGAACCCGTGTTCTTTCCCCGTGTATCTGAGCTTGCACATCATCCACTGTCTCATGCGGTCCTTTCGTTCACTCCTGAAATTTCCACCCATGGCGACGGACGCGTACTCCAGCAGCTGGCATGAGTCGAGTTCCCTCAACCTCTCACCGTACCGCAGCGAAAGGTCGGTCCGATCGAGGACATCGTAGCAGTAGCAAGTCGGACACACAAGGCTGCAGGAGCCACAGGAGAGGTCAATTTCTGCCAGTTCTTTCCAGATAGGGTGGTCAAGGCTCTCGTCCGCCGCGTTTGCCAGACCCTCCTTGTCAACAAACTTTTTGAACTTCTTTTTAGCACTCGCGAGTCTGCTAGTCTTCTCCTCGAAGTCTCTCCGATCTGCCTTCGGAAGGTCCAGTGGATGTAGCAGCTGGCGGCCAAGGTCGGTTCCGATCTCAACGAGGTACCGATCACCGAGATCCGTCATCGAGAGGTCGAAGCCCGCGCTGCACTCGGGCCCCGTTCCCATGGAGTGGCAGAAGCAGTTCTCTCCTATCTCCGTGCAGTTGAGAGCCATGATAACCGAGCTCTTTCTCCTATCTAGGTAGAGAGTGTCTTCAAACTCTTCACTGAAGAACTTGTCAAGCCTCAGTATTGCGTTTAGGTCGCAGGCGTGTACCCCCATAAGAAGTACCTTTCTGGATTCCTTTCTTGCTTGGTCGATTGAGAAACCCTTTTTTCGTGAGAAGTGGAACAGGGTCTCCCTAGGAGGATGGAAGATCTTCTTAGGCGACAGGATAGTGGTACGGTACTTCAGATCTATTTCGCGCCCTGACTTAACCTCGCCAAAGACATGGGTTACATCTTTCTTCTTGGGCCCGAAGACGCTATTACCCTCGGAGGCAGAGCGGACGAATCGGTCCAAGTCTTTCTCGGTCATAACCACGGCTTCCATGCACATCCCCCGAGAAGCTGTTTTCAAAGAACTCGGGCGGAGCCCAGCCTCTCCACTTTAAAAGGTTTCAAGCCGGTACTTCGTTCCTTTCTCAATCGATCGAACCAGTGCTGATCGATTGACAGAAACAAGGGATCAACTTGTTCACGGACGCCGACAACTTTGACCACGTGTCTGTAGGAGCAGACGCTCGCGGCCGAAGATCAACAACACTAAGGATTTGGTGGGCTGCTCGCAAGCCACGCCATCCGTCTGTTCACGAACACACGCAGACTACTTCTTCTCCAGCAGGTTTTCAAAGGCTTCCTCGTGTTCGATCTCTTCAGAGAGGATGTGTTCTATCAGATGGAAGGTTCTGATGTCTGTGTCGTAGCAATGTGCCAATTTCTTCACCATCTTGTTGTAAACGTCGATGGCACATCGCTCTGCTTCGACAGCTGCTTTGACAACGCTTTCTAGATCTCTTTCATTCTCGGGAAAAACAACCTTCTTGCAGTTCGCTATCTTCTGCAGGTCCTCGAAGTCTCTTTTCGGTTCCCCGCCCAATTCATAGATTCTGTCAGAAAGCTCTGACATGTGTTCATGCTCCTCCGCTGCGGTCTTGTCTAACCGATCGGATATCAAAGGATAGCAGGGTCCTTCAACAAAGTCCGCTGCCCAAGTGTAATAATAGTAGGCTATCCATTCATCAGCGTAAGCTCTGTTCAGATCCTCCAGCAGCTCCTCAACATTGACGCCCACAATTTCTCTACCTTTCTTTCCCATACTTGGTCACGTCTGAGCCGTCTCCTCCCAATGGATATTAATATTTCTGCGGCGATTCTTGAACGGATAAATCAGACCGAGCCGCTGATCCGTGTAATTGGCGCCTCCACTCCACCTCGCAAAGAATATAAGAACAAGCAGAAGCTGATCGATCAGCGGGGAGGCTTCCGTGGACAAGTGGATTTGCAAGGTCTGTGGATATGTGTACGATCCGGCCGATGGAGATCCAGTGGCGGGAGTGAGCCCTGGAACACCGTTCGAGAATCTGCCTGAGGACTGGGTCTGCCCGGCTTGCGGGGCACCCAAGTCTGAATTCGAGAAGATCCAAGAGTAATTGCCGTGGCGGTTCACCCTCACACATCACATCTCCGGTGAGCTCGGCTGAAAGAAGAAGAGAATGATCCTGGAAGACAGCTGAAGACACTCCAGCTCGTCACAGTTGGATTAGACCCAGAGGAGATATCCTGTTCCCTCGAAGAATCTCATGGGGACAAAGTGTTGCTCATCGGCTTCAAGAGTCACACTGACGAGTTGGAGAGGGTCAGAAAGAACTTTCAACGCTCTCTTGGAGTCCCCGTCGAGACTCGGCTCATCGCGGACCAACATCCGGAGGAGTTGTCAAAGATATTCGATGAGATACTTCGGTCGGAGGCTCCTCGGTTCGACGAAGTGGTTCTCACCGCTACAGCGGGAGAGATGAGCCTGACAGAAAAAGCCGTGGCCGAGGCCATAGTGAGGAAGATCCGTGTGGTCATCTAAGCAACATTTCAATTGCTCTACTCGCGCAGTCTGCAACGGCTCTAGTCAAGTATTGATTCATTGGCGGTGGACCGGAGCATGAGAATGGTGATCGCGGGGAACGGCGTAGCCGGTATCACCGCGGCCAGGACGCTGGCCCAAGGGGGAGAGTTCGAGATAGAGGTCTACAGCGATGAGAGCTATCACTTCTACTACCGACCTCGACTGCTCGAAGTTGTGTCAGGAAAGTCTGGCTCCGAGGAAGTGCTGGCCTACCCCAGCCGTTGGTACTCCGACAAGGGGATAGATATACGCCTCTCGACCAGCGTAGCGGGTCTGGACACCAAGAACAAGCGGATAGTCGTCAACGGGGGTGAACGGGTGCCCTACGACAAGCTGCTGATAGCCATCGGAGGGGACCCATTTGTTCCTCCTATAGTCGGCTTCGGAAAAACGGGAACATTCGTGCTGCGATCCATGTCAGATGCGATCGCAATAAATGAATACGCAAAGAGGTCGACGAGCGCCACAATCGTCGGAGGGGGGCTTCTCGGCTTGGAGTCAGCCGCAGCGCTGAGAACACTGGATCTCAGAGTCACTGTGATCGAAATTCTTCCCCGCCTCCTCCCCAAGCAGCTGGATGATCAAGGATCGAAGATCCTCAGGAAGTCCATAGAACAGAAGGGCATCGACGTAGTTCTGGGCGCGGGTGTTGAATCCATTCTCGGGGACCAGGCCGTGACGGGTGTCCGAACGGACGACGGACGGAATATCGAAGGAGAACTAGTCCTCATCTCAGCCGGGGTTAGACCAAAAAAGCACACAGCAGAAGCGGCTGGGATCTCAGTCAACAAGGGAGTGATCATAGACAGCGACCTCAGAACCAGCGCCTCCAATGTCTACGCGGCGGGAGACGTAGCCGAATTCAACGGACAAGTTTGGGGCGTGATCCCCGCTGCCATGGAACAGGGACGCCTGGCAGCACTGAACATGATGGAAGAAGGTGCCCCCGCCTATGGTGGAACCGTTCCCTATACGACCCTCAAAGTTGCGGGAATAGACCTGACCTCCGTGGGGGAGGTGAACCCTCAGGAACCCGGCTATGAGGAGCTCCGGAAATCGGGCCCGGAAGCCGGGGTCTACAGGAAGCTCGTGCTGAGAGATGGCAGAGCCGTCGGAGCCATAGTCCTCGGGAAAAAGAAATATGCCGTCAACCTTTCAGGAGCTGTTAAACGCAGGGCTAAAGTTGGAGCACACCGGAACAAGGTGCTCGACGACGACTTCGATTTCGGAAGACTCCTCGAATAGTCAGCCCGGTGGACAAGAAAATGCTCGAGATCGATCGACCGAGCCGCAGCTGAATCTTCGTCGGGTGATGGCTTGATTTTAGATGTTGCTCAAGGGAGCCCGGATATCTGCACGCGCTTCATCGATAACGGTGGATCCTGCGTTGACCAGGGTCTCAATCGTTTTGCCTGAACTGAGTTCTTGACCATAACAGATTGATGTCGATCCATCGTCACGGCACCGACCAATCGATCGATAATGAAGAACAAGTCTCGGAAATATCAAGAATCAGCTTTAAGCGAAGTCGTTAGCATCGGTCCTACTGCCGTTAAGACCGGATATGGTTTCTTGGAGCCTCGGTAACGGATTATTCTGAAGTAGACACATCTCATGGAAGCATGATCTTTGACGGTTTTGTAGTACAGGATGCCCAGCATCGATCGAAAGGCTTTACTCTGAATCATAGCTACGCCCCTGGAGGAGGCCTTGGACAGTGTTGCTCGGTGAGGCGATGTAACCATGCAGCGGAACAGTTACCCCCTGCTCCTCGGAGCACATGTCTCCATCGCTGGCGCAATAGACAGCGCAGTCGACAGGGCCTCAGAATTGCGATGCACCACTTTTCAAATCTTCACGCGGAACCCGAGGGGATGGAGATACAAACGACTCAGAAAGAAGGAGGTCGAAGCCTTCTCTCAGAAGACCACTTCCTGCGGCTTCAGAGTGTTCGCAGCACATATGCCCTACTTGCCTAACTTAGCCTCTCCTGACAGGAAGATCCATCATCGATCCTTCAGGACTTTGAAGATTGAGCTTTCTAGGTGTGGGGTGCTCGGCATACAGTATTTGGTTACGCATCTCGGTAGCCACATGGGTAAGGGTCTTGAGGAGGGCCAGCGAAGGGTGGCTCAGTCGTGCAACCGAGCCCTGCACGAAGTTGAGAATACCGTGGTCCTGTTGTTGGAGAACACAGCCGGAACCAAGAACAGCCTCGGCTCTTCGTTCGAGCACATTCAAGCTATCCTGGGTTCGATTGAGCGGCCTGATAGGGTTGGGGTTTGCTTCGATACGAGCCACGGCTTCGCGGCTGGTTATGACCTCAGGGACAGTGAAGCGGTGGAGCGGACGATTGAGGAGTTCGATCGGGTTATCGGGTTGGACCGGCTTAGGATGGTGCACCTCAACGACTGCAAGGTTGATCTGAACAAACATGCGGACAGACACGAACACATAGGGCTGGGATTCATAGGGAAGAAGGGGATCTCGGCGATCATCAGCCAAAGGGCCCTGGCGAAGCTTCCTTTCGTGTTGGAGACACCCGTCGATAAGAGAGGCGACACGGCGTCAGATCTGGCTAGGGTTAGGGAGATCGCCCGATCGATCTCGGCCGGTAGCATCTAGCGAATCGCCTCTCCTATGGCACCGCACCCTTATGTAGAACGAAACTTTCAATCGTGTACGCTCGAACTTTTCGAGCGACTGGGACGTTTTTGACTAGATGGTCTGTATGAAGTTCGACGAGGTCATTGTCGCAGGTAAGCCTGGGGAGAGGCACCTTCTCCTAGGGAATGAGGCAATTGCAAGAGGCGCTCTTGAGGCAGGGGTGGCTGTGTGCACCGGCTACCCTGGTACACCGGCTTCAGAGGTCTTGGACCTCATGGTCTCATCGAGAGAGCGGACAGGCGTTTACGCGGAGTACTCGATGAACGAGATCGTAGGTTTGGAGGTTGCTGGAGGGGCTTCGTACTCGGGTCTCCGATCGATGGCTGTAATGAAGCACGTCGGCCTGAACGTAGCCGCTGATGCTTTCTTTACGCTCGCGTACACCGGGGCGCCGGGAGGGTTAATAGTCTTATCCGCTGACGACCCTAGCGCCTTCAGCTCGCAGAACGAGCAGGACAACAGATACTACGCCGTCCATGCATCGGTTCCTATGCTCGAGCCGTCGACGCCTCAAGAGGCCAAGGATATGTTGGTCGTGGGGATGGAGATCTCCAGAAGGCATGAGATTCCTCTACTCTTGAGAACGAGTACGAGAATTAACCATAGCAGGGGAATCGTCGAGCTCGGCGAGAGGAGGCCTCCGCAGCTCTCTGGGAGCTTCAGTCCTAATGTTCAAAGATTTGTTGCGATCCCCTCGACTGCTCGAGTTCGTCATCCGGTTCTGCTTCAGCAGCTGGAGGAGCTGGAGAAGGAGTCGGAGGAGTCCGAGCTGAACTACTCTATGGGAGAGGGAGAGGAGGTCGGCGTGATAACTTCTGGAGTTACAGCCTCCTATACTTTGGAAGCGCTGGATGAGCTTGGGGTGGCGGTTGATGTGCTCAAGCTTGGCTTCACATACCCGCTGCCGCGGAAGAAGATCGAGGACTTCCTGCTGGCGCATAAGAAGGTCGTGGTTGTTGAGGAGCTCGAACCGTATCTTGAGATGTCGGTCAAGGCAATCGCGTATGAAGCTCACGCAGGCACTGAGATCTTGGGCAAGGACTTGGGGATTCCGCGAAGCGGGGAGCTAGGCGTCGCGTTGGTGAAGAGGTCGATCGTCAGAGCGCTGGGCCTACAGATGGAGGAGCCTCAAGACATCGACACCTCAGAGTTTCCCATGCGGGTTCCGCTCCTCTGCGCTGGATGCCCTCACCGTGCATCGCTCTATCTCCTCAAGAAGGTGTTCCATGCCAAGGATACGATCTTCTCTACGGACATAGGCTGCTACGCCCTGGGCGCACCTCCGCCGCTCAGCGTGGGGCACACGCTTCTCTGCATGGGAGGAAGCGTGGGTGTTGGCATGGGGATGGGTGTCGCAAACAAGTCGAAGAGGGTTGTGTCCATTATAGGTGACTCGACTTTCTTTCACGCCGGGATTCCAGGCCTCATAAATGCGGTCTTCAACAGCCATCAACTCGTCGTTGCCGTGCTCGACAACCTCACTACAGCGATGACTGGGCAGCAGCCAACACCTACAACGGGCATAGGCGGAGGCGGAACAGTGACGATTTTGCCTGAGAAGATCTGCGCGGCTTCCGGCGTAAGCCGCGTCGAGGTCGTAAACCCCCTCAAGGTGAGAGAGGCTGAGGAGACTCTGCGTCAACTGAAGCAGGAGAGAGGTGTTGTCGCGGTTGTCCTTAGGGCGCCTTGTGCTCTGGATGAGGTGAGGAGGAAGCGACGCAGTGGGGAAAGCGTTGAGGTATATGAGGTCGAAGAGGAGGATTGCAGAAACTGCAGGGTGTGCGTCATGGTCATCGACTGCCCGGCTATCGTTTCCATCAGCGAGCAAGAAAAGCCGACGATCGATCGAAGCAACTGCGTCGGCTGCGCCCTCTGCGCCAGCATATGTCCCTACAAGGCAATAGGGCCACGGGGTGAGAGGCAACCGTGACGAGCATCAAGGTCGTCGGAGTGGGAGGCCAGGGCATACTGACAACGTCGCAGGTGGTAGGCCTGGCAGCTATGACGGCTGGACACCCAGTGATGACGAGCGAAATCCATGGTCTGGCTCAGAGGGGAGGGGCTGTAGACTCCAACATAAAGTTCGGACGGCTGGTGCGGTCGTCAGGCATAGACGAGGGGGGAGCGGACTTCCTGCTCTCGCTAGAACTCTTGGAGGCGGCGCGCAACGCCAGCTTCCTTAAGCCGAGAGGCTGCGCTGTGGTCTCGACGACAACAGTTCGGCCGAAGTCGACCAACGAAGCTCAAGCAGATCCAAACGAAGCTGAGGTGAGGCGCATACTGGGTTTGAGAACCGATGTCATCTACTTCATCGACGCCGCGAAGGAGGCCGAACGGATCGGTGAGCCACGTGTGGAGAACTTGGTTCTTGTCGGCTCTATTTCGGCCCTGTTATCGGAGAGCATTCCCGAAAGGTTCTTCGATGAGGTGGTCCGAGATTTCTTCCCCCCGAGGTTCGTAGGTTCAAACCTGAAGGCTCTGGCGGCCGGAAGGAAGATCGTCCAGCGGTCAAATTGACTATCGATTGATTTCACTTGAAGACTTTTCCGGTCTTGGAGCTCCACATTACCAGGTCTAAGGCGTCCGGAGAGATTCCTAGCCTGTCAGCGTACGCCAAGAACTTCTGCTCTATTTCCAAGTACCTTTTGCGCGTCAGGCTCTTAGGGATCCGGTCAATGACCCCCGCTTCCAACAGCGTCCTCAGCACGTGTCTGTCCAAGATCGCCAGCCCGCGATAACCTATGTTCCTAAGGAAGTGGCTGGCCTCCTTGAGACCCAGTCCCTTGACTTTCTCCGCCAAGTAGTCTCTAGCTGCTCTCGGCTCCCTTGGAAGACGGGTCTTGATCGAAAACCTTCTCTCGCCAGTCAACGAACCGGGTTGCGATAAGAGTTCCCTGGCCTCAACGATGAACCTGGCCTTATTGTCACCGAATCTAACGCCGGACGCCGTGAGCACCTGTTCTATCTGTTGAGCTGTGCCTCGAGACAATAGGCTTGATGCCTTCAGGTCTCTTATGGCGCGATCGGCTGCTATCGCCGAGGTCTGAGGAGTGCATATGCAAAAGCAGAGTTCAGCGAAGAGCTCTCGGTCGCCCCTGTGAAGCATCTCTCCAAACTGAGAAAGCCTCTCTTGTATCTGCGCTTTCACTCTCTCGTAATGATCTCTTAGGGAGGCGTCCACGAATTCGTTCTTCGTCCCCTTTGCAGGCAAGCAATATGTCACCCTGAAGGCTTCGGTACTTGTCTTGCGGAACCGAGCTACTCTCATCTGAGCTTGGGTCAACGCTTCTGATTCGTATATCAAGTCCTCGAAGTAGTCGTAGACGCCGCAGGAGCTACAGAATGGTCCTGAGAAGTCCACCACAACGCCATCTTCTCCCATCTTCACCAATCTGGCGATTGCCTCTGGGCTCCTATACCTGTTATACTGTGCTATGGCTTTTAGCACTGCTCCTTTCAAGTCTTTCAAGGGCAACACAGCTAGCTCTTGTCCCGGTGTTTCGATCGATCGATCCGGCCACGCGAAACAGGCATATAAGCTCTCGGCCCAGCGTAGCCGTTTCGTACTCATCCTCCATCCGCCGGTTGCATCCAGCTACTAATTTGCCATCCCGTCCAAACGATCGAGGGCCAAGATGTGAAACGTGTTCCCTTTCGATCGATAGCCTGCTTTCCTCCTCATCATGTGACCCTCTTTCCTCTCGCGCAACAGGCGTCATTGTCCTCTTCGAGATTACTTGAACACAACGATTTTATCAACCACATGGAGCGATTTCCAAGATGCCGTACTTGGAAGGAAGGACAAGAGCCGAATTGGTAGAGGAGGACTATGTCCTAATTCCTCGTAGTTCCTCCAAAGATGGGCAACCAACAGGCTACTATGTCGTGGATATGAGCAGCAGGAAACCCTGGCTAATAGTCAAGACATGTTGCGTATGCGGCAACAATCACGTCTGGATGAGAGAAGTTCTCATGAGGCTGACAGACAGCATTGATCGGAGAGTTGCTGAGTGTCCGGGATGCCGTAGCTTGCTGAGGTTCAAGCCAGATGGGACAGACCTGACAGAAAGGGTTGAGCCGGGAGAGGCGACAGAACAACCAAAGAGAGAGGTCTCACCGGTCGAGACAGCGTCCCTGCCTCCCGCGAAGAACAGGCTTTGCCTGCCAGGAGGGGCGGCTACTTTGGCAACGACCGACTAGGTTGCCTTCAGAGGTTCTGATAAGACTGCAGATCGATCCACAGTTTTCGAGACGGAGAGACGGTGCAATTCTTGGATTAGTCTCAATAGAGTGTGTTGTGTGTGGTTTCACGGGATAGAAAGATGGACATCAGCGATGAGCATGATCGATCTCTGCTGCTCCGCTCATCTACCCCGGCTCTTCGCCTGACCAGACCGAGCCTTTAGCCATGCCGCGGCTTGTCGAAGCACAGCATTTGGTGTGACATCGATGACATCCACTTCTGGTCCCCTATGGGTCTTGACGCTGGGAGAGTACTCTGGCATGAGAGCGAAGGAGACTGAGCTCCAATACACCGTGCCCTCGAGATGCGCTTTGATCAGGGCCTCGGTCACAGGAGGCAGCGTGCTCGGGGTGAAAAGAACTCCACTAGCCCAAAGCAGTCTGGCCGTCGCGCCCG
The DNA here is from genome assembly GCA_041862235.1 of Nitrososphaeria archaeon. GTDB lineage: Archaea > Thermoproteota > Nitrososphaeria_A > Caldarchaeales > JAVZCJ01 > JBGVSY01. The sequence continues at coordinate 38,960 of JBGVSY010000141.1, forward strand.
GAGCGGCAAGTAGAGAGGCCACCAAGCCCTCAGGTGACGGGTACTCAGAGTACTCCTTAATCACCAGTTGCTTGTAAGGCTCATAGACTACGTCGACTATCACTGATCACCTAGTCAGGCGAGGGGCTTGGGTGTTCTAAAAGGTTCCCCTTACCCGATCGATCGGAGTAGTCAGCCCAATCTCGTCAATTAGTCAGATCTGCGCTACCGAGGCCCAGCTACTCTCTGATCCGACTTATCTTCTCAAAAATGGAGCTATTGGCCTCGTAGAGTTCATTGTACAGCTTGTAGAACCTTTCATAGGTCGACTTGTCCTTCTCGTTGGGCTGGGTCGTCTCAGTGATCTTCAGCCAGCCGTCGATCTCCTCGTATTTTGATATCACACCCGCCCCCATGCCCGCCAACAAAGCGTCCCCCAGAGGTGCTCCTGGAGCTTCGGCTATGTATGCCATGGGAAGACCGGTGACATCGGTGAGGATCCTTCTCCAGAGCCGCGACTTCGATCCGCCGTTAACCAAGAGCACCCTCTTGAGAGGCATACCGGAGTTCAGGGCGGTCTCGACGCTGTACCTCAGAGCGTAGGCTATTCCCTCCAGGAAGGCTCTGAAAATATGAGCTCTTGTGTGGAACAGAGTGAGACCGATGAGACAGCCCACGAGGCTTGGGTCCCACCAGGGAGCCCTCTCCCCGCCCATCATGTGTGGAAGGAATATCAACCCGTCAGATCCGACTGGAACCTCTTCGGCCTCCAGATCTAGGAGGGCGTAGGCGCTCATCCCCTTCTCTTTGGCTTGAGTTGATTCGATGCTTCCAAACTCATCTCTGAAATATCTGATGCACGCTCCGGCGGTGTTTACTCCAGCGAAGGAGTATGTCTTCTGTCTGTCATATGCGACATGAGGATAGTTGATGAGGCGCGGTGACAGCCTCGGGGTGTCTTGAATGAAACCATTGCACATGGACGTTCCCAACATTATCGAGAGGTCCCCGTCCCTGAGGGCCCCGGTGCTGAGAGCGGAGACTGGGGCGTCGATGCCTCCCGCTGAGACCGGGGTGCCAGGCCTGAGCCCAGTCAGCCTGGCTCCCTCCTCCGATAGCTCTCCGACCACATCCTTTGACATGGATATCGAATTCGGGAAGAAGCTACGAGGGATGCCGAGGGCGTCCATCATCTTCTCAGACCAGTTCCTCTTGTGAATATCAAAAATGCCGCCGTAGTTCCCCGCTGAGCTGTAGTCGATCGAGGTGCATCCCGTCAGCCTGTAGATGCAGTATGCGTTCGGCGTCAAGATCTGATCGATCTTCCTCCATACCTCGGGTTCGTTGAACCTGATCCAGAGCATTTTCGTGAATCCGTAGTAAGGGTCTACAGTGTTGGCGGTGACGCGGAAGAGTTCATCGAGGTCAAGGTTCTGCTTCACCCATTCAACTTCTTTGGTCGCCCTCCTGTCAAGCCATATCAAGCAGGGCCGAAGCGGCTTCCCTCGGCTGTCCAACGGTATCCCTGAACCACCGTATAGGCCGCTGATGCATAATCCCGCAACACTCGGGGCACTAATCCTTGATCTACGCAGGACGTCCCTAATCGTTTTGACCACCGCGTCAAACCAAACGTTCGGCCACTGCTCGGCCCAAAGAGGCTTAGGTCGCAGGACATCGTATTCTTCGAAGGTGGAAGCGACAATCGCTCCCTCCGTTCCCACGAGGACGGTCTTCGTTCCGAGAGTGCCAACATCTGTTCCGATTAGAAAGCGTTCACCGCTCAACCGCGATCATCGCTGCGGAGTGCGCCTGTGATTTATAATGTCTTCGAACGCCGTGGATCGATCGAGATGGAAAGTCAAGTCATCCGGATAACCGTGGCTTCTTCCGAGGTGGTGAAACAGGTCTGGAAAGAGATATAGTGGTGTCGAAAAGAGACGGGCTGAGGATGAGTGCAGCGAGAGTGAGCGATGATACTCGAGAGCAGATCGAGAGAATCGCGAGACGGCTTGGAAGGACGGCGAGCATTGATCTATCTCTATGGCTTCCCCTCGTCAAGAAG
>JBGVSY010000142.1:0-11075 GCA_041862235.1 Nitrososphaeria archaeon
TGGTCGCGGGCTCCGGCCTCCCCCTGTGCGTCATGGAATAAGTGCTTGGTGGTGTTCTGCAGGGCGACTGCGCACCGCAGGCGGTCGACGCCCTTTGGATCAACATCCTGTGGGCTAGCCAAGCTCAAGTACACATGTATGTTGTCGAGAGCGTCGGCGAGACGCGCGAGTTTCTGGCAGTCCTCCACCGTGGCGTCTCTGACCTTGCGGCCATCGGGCTCGAGGATATAGATCGCATTCGCTCCGGCGGCGAAGAAGACACGTGACCCGTCCAATGTTGCGTCTCTCTCACCGGTTCTTCCGCAGAGGGTGACGGAGCGAGGGGCGTTGCGCACTGCGTCCATAACTAGCTCCTCTGGGAAAGTAGCCTTGCAACTCGAGTGGTCCACTTTGGCGCCCGCTTCTTCGAGCACCGCCAGACTTCGTTTGTCGTGGAACTCTATTCCCACAGTCATGAGAACGTGGAGGGTCGCGGAGTGTATGTCGTCGAGTTCATCCGCCGTCAGTAACTCAAGGGGTCTGATGGCGCGCCCTCCTATGGTCATATATCTTCACTCCCTCTCTTGCGGCTGGTTTGTTCTGGAAGGAGCGCATGCCTTGTCGACCGCGATGAGGCGAACCGCTTCCTTCACTGCTTCCACAGCATCACCGCCCCAGCCGTCGGACCCGATGCTCTCTGCGTATCTCCTCGTCGTGGCTGCCCCCCCGACCAGGACCTTCGCGGCTCGACGGAGCTCCTCACCCCTCAAGAGCTGGATCACGCGCTTCATCTCGGGCAGGGCTGAGGTCAGCAGTGCGGACATTGCGACGATGTCTGCGTCCAATCTTCTTGCTTCCTCCACAAATGTCTTCGTGGGCACGTCCACCCCGAGGTCGACTACGCCGAATCCTTCGGCAATCAGCATGGCGACAACAATGCTCTTCCCTATGTCGTGGAGATCGCCTGCCACGGTGCCGATGACCACCCTGCCTTTGTGATGAATCTCCTTTCCCTTCGAGACCAAGGGCTGCAGCACAGCTGCTCCAGCTTTCATGGCTTCGCCCGCCATGATCAGCTCAGGAAGGAAAACTTCTCCCCTTGCAAAGAGCTCACCGACCTCCCGAACCGCAGGAGTCAGCGCTCTCTCGATAGCTTCAAGCGGATCGATGCCCGCCTCCGCGGCTTCCCGCGCAACCCGTTCAGCACCGGCTACATCGTAGTCGAGCACGGTGCTTCGAAGCCTGCTTAGGACCTCTTCGCTCATGTCTCGATCCATCGACCGATCGTCATCGATCTGTTAGATCAGTACCATGCCTTTCAGGTATCTGGTCCCCACCACGCGGAGGTAGATCAGGCAGGCAACGAAGGAGATGATCATGAGAGAGGCTGCCTCAGCGGCTACCCAACCATGCATGCCCGCGTGCGAGATGTCATCGAACACCTTGACGGGAGCAGTGAGGATGGCTGTAGGCTGGCCGAGAAGCAGCGCCGTGATGAACTCGTTGAGGGAGAGAACGAAGGTGAGAAGCACGCCCGCGCTGACGCCCGGGCCGATCAGTGGCAAGGTGATGCGGCCGAATGTGCGCAATCTCCCCGCGCCCAGACACGAGGCGGCTTCTTCGTAGGCGGGATCCAGCTGCCGGAAGGCGACCATGCAGGAGAGGAGCATGATCGGGAAGAAGCCTGTGCTGTAGGCTGCCACGAATCCCCAGAAGTTGAGCAGCGGTTTATAGACGAAGTAGAGGGACAGTATGAGGGCCAGGGCGTAGGAAATGCCCGGGATGTACCAAACAGCGGTTAACACTAGGTATATGGCTCGACGGAAACGGAATGAGTACCGAGTCAACGAGAAGGCCGCAGGAATCGCGACCAGGACGTCGATTATCAGGGTGGCGACTGCGATTGAGGCGCTGACCCCTACCCGGGGCCAGAAGTGCCCGACGATATTTGCGTAGTTGTCGAGTGTAAGCTCCGTTGTCCTGCCTACCGTGATGGAGCGGAAGAAGATGACCCCGAAGGGCAGCAACATTATGCCGCAGCAAATGCCGACATAACCGTAGGCCAGGCCTGAGCTCAGCCGTTCTCGCGTTCTATGATTCATCCTACAGCAACGCCCCTCGACTCATGCGTGTCGAAAAGTAGGAAGTCGCGGCGCCGACGAGAACCAGCGTCACAGCCAACGCAGAGGCGAGGCCGAAATTCATCACTAGGAGCGCGACAGAGCGAATCTTCACGGAGAGCACGTTCTGACCCACGGCCACACCGCCCATGAGGACCGGTATTGCGTAGGCTCCAATGTTCCAACCGAAGGCCATGAGCCATCCGCTCACGATGCCGGGGGATGTCAAAGGAATCGTGACTTTGTATAGTGTGCGGAGAGAGCTTGCTCCCAGACACTTGGCCGATTCTTCGAGGACAGGATCCACCTGGTTCAAGGCTACCCCGATCTGGAGCACGGCAAAGGGAAAGGTGAAGATGGCGAGCGCTGCCACAGCGGACGGCAGCGAGTAAAGGGCTTCGAAGACCTGAATACCGAGCGCTTCAAACACGAATGCGAGCGGCCCCTGGGGAAGGAACAGGTAATAGAGGCCGAAGGCGATGTACAGCTCGCCGAACAGCGGGACGAGAAGTATGGATCTGAACAGTTCGCCGAACCTCCGCACCTTCCTGATCATTATGTATGCGAAGGGGAAGCCCAGCACTACGTCCACAGCCGCTGCGGCCGCTGCCATCCCAAGCGTTATCTGAAACTCGAACCCATACGAGTCCCAAGTCTTGATGTAGTTTGCGAATGTGTAGTCCGGAGTAAAGAAGAAGGTCTCTTTTCTGGTGAGGCTCACTGTGAAGAGGAAAACGAAAGGCACGATGAAAAACATGACGGACAGCGCGAGGCTGGGCGCCAGAAGCAGGTATTTCTTCACTCGGGTCACAGTCACACTCACTCCATACGCAGCGTTATTGCAAAAATAAAAAGAAGAGGGTGGCAGTAGCCACAGTGCTACGTGATTTTCGATTCGTAGTAGTCAATCCAGTCTTCGGCGTGATCGTTGACGTAGAGCCAGTCGACTTCGATGTAGAACTCCTTGACCTGTTGATAGGTTGGGAAAACCTTGTAGTACTCGTCTATTCCACCCCACCAGTCTGGGATGAACTGCTCGTAGTACGGACCCATCGGGCCCTCCGTCATGCCCGCCCACAGCTTCTTGGCTTCCTTGGGGTCGAGGTCCTTGAACCCTACGTCGTCGATCTTTGGGAACTGGAACTCCGGGCTCAGCAGCCAATCCAAGTACAGCTGCGCAAGGATGGGTTTCTGGACGCCTCTCGGAATCCAAGCCACTCCGTGGAGGCTGGGCATGTAGGGCTCCAAGAGTCTCCTGCCTAGCCAGGTGTTTCCAGCTGCTTGCTCCATCTCTGGTGAGCAGCACCAGTAGCAGTTGATCCATGTTGTGTTGCCCTCTGAGAGCTCGATCAGCTCAGCTTCGTCGCTGGTGTACTTGAGGACGTTCGGATGCACGTTCTCGGCAACCCAATCGAGTGTCTGCTTCATGTGATCTGGGTTCTTGTAGTCCAGGCCCAGTGCGTAGGCGGTCATTACCCAGTAGGCCCACATGCCGTTGTCCGATGTCACCCAGAGCGTCATCTTGCCCTTCAGCCTGGGGTCTGCGAAGTCCTTCCAGTTCTTCAGCCAGCCTGCCTGCTCCAGGTTGACCACTGGTTCACAGAAGGCGTGCTGCTGGAACTGTACCCCGTACGGAAGATATGGGACGAAGAACTGGGGATCGAGCAGATCCAAGTTTGGGACCAGCGGTGAAGGCAGGCATGGCTCCATCAGGTCTTTGTCCAGCGCTTCCTGGAAGAAGTTTACCTCAATGTGCATGGCGTCGTAGGGAGGCGGCAAATTGGCAGCCTGGGCTGTGTAGATCTGGTACATGAATCCGCCCTTGGCTTCCTGGGTTCCGAGGATGTTCATCTGCACGTCCACACCGTAGCGGTCTTTGACGTACTTCTCGAACGATGGCTTGAAGTATGTGTCGATCAGCCCCCAGTAGGTCCAGTCTGCAACGGTGACCGATCCCTCTTTCCTGATTTCCTCTTGGAGTTCCTCAAAAGTCATAAACTTGTTGACTATGGGCACCCAGATCTCGCCGGATGGGACGACGACAGGTAAAGGTTCGCCTCCAACTGTTTCAGTGCGGGTCACAACCTGCGTTACAGTTTCAGCCCCGATGGTCTTTGTCACCGTCTCCGTGACAGCTGGCCCCGCTCCTGGTGCTACGAAATATCCGCCAACGAAACCGATGATGAGCGCTATTACAGCGGCTACTGCCATATACATGGTTCTCGAAGAACTTGACATTCTTTTTCGGGTATGCTCCCCTGCTACGCATATAACTCTTTCCCGACGTCAAAAGAACGTTGTGTAGTCACGATTAGCGGCACTGGCGGAGGATCGATCGATTTAGAGGACGATCTCTTCGATCCCCAATAGCTCGCAGAACTGCGTTAATTCGTCCTTGACATCGCCGTGCACTACGAGGTAGTGATGCTCTATTCCCTCTGTGGACACGCGGCGGAGAAACTCCGATACGGGGATTTTCAGCTGGATCTCCGATGGGTTGCCTCGAACGAGCTGCGTGGTCGGCAACGCCTCTCCTTGGGCGATTAGCAGGCGATATCGCCCTCCAATGTTTCCAAGGCGAGCCAGCGTCACAGCTCCCGGCTTTATCGGGAATTCGGCAGTCAACCCGACGCCGAGAGGGTGCTTGGCGATAGTTACGGTTGCCTTGTTCGGGGCCAGGGAGAGCGCCGCTGCCCCGCAGTGGTAGGTCAACAAACTGTTCTTCTTCTCGTCAAGGTGAAACACGTCGCAGAAGAACACGGGGTTACCTGTCAGGTAGTGGAGGAGGAGCATGGTCACTGCGCCGTTTATGTCGCCTTCGCATCCTCCGGGGATGCCCTGATCAGAGAGTAAGGATAGGCTGAGGCACGAAGAGAACTTTAGCTCCGGCCAACACTTGACGGAGACCGCTGAAAGGCCATACTTCTGCGCGAGCCGTCGGAGTGACAAGTATATTTTGGCTTCTCGAATCTGTTCCGGTGGGCTTGGCCCTGAAACCTTGTAGCCTCTGCGTTCCAGCTCTGCGATCGTGTCGATCGCATCTTGTTCCGGTGTCTTTTCCATCTCGGATGTGAGCTCTGTAAGGTCGATGTGTATAATCTCGGGCCCGATGACCTTCTTCAGCAGCACTTCGTCCACCGTTGCGTCGTAGAACCCGGGGGCTCGATACCCAACTAAGCCAACTTTTGCTTCGTGTAGCTTCTGAGTGACCTCAGCCGCCCTAGCAAAGGTGGTTATCTGATTGATCGAAGTTGGATCGTCGACACCTCCGAATACAAGCCTGTATTTTGCGTCCATCTTCCGCAGAGCGCTTGCGTTCATCATGGCTCCGACGAGCGAGCCCATGTCCACCTCCTTGTTCGGGACCTCGAAGAGACCGTGTTCCGGTATTGCCCAGAGAAGCGTGGGGGCGCCGACGAGACCGTGCAATTTCAGGAGGACCGGGTCCTGAGTGAAGGTCCCCACGAGCACCAGGAGCACGCCGACGTTCTCTCTCTTGAGTGTTTCAGCTGCTTGTTTTGCTGCAGCGGTGTCGGTCACAACTCCATCGATGGCTACGATATTGAGCCCAGCCTCTTTGAGTTGGCGTTGCGCTGCTTTGCCTGCCTGAGCGGCGGCTTCCAAGTTCAGCGCAGCGATCCCAGTAACAACAAAACCAACCTTGAACATTGATCCCCACGGTACAGTGCGTGTTGGCTTCCATGGGTGAGCTCATTAAGTTTGTGGATGCATCTGAGATGTGTCGTGCTGAGTGATTGGGGGCTTTAGGAACCGCCCCTCACCAGTGTGAAGTGGTTGAACCCTAACAGGATCTTCTCGCCCTTACTCTTTGCTAGCCGGAATCTGTGCGGGCCTTGGACATCTACCTTCAGGCCGATATGATCGACTTTGATCACCAGTCTTGTGGTCAAACCGACAAAAGTTGCTTCGGATACAAGGCCTTCCAGCACGTTCTGATATTTGTTTTTGGCTTCCTCACTCGTTACCTCTATGTCTTCGGGTCGAAGGGAAACGAGTACTTCCTGCCCCTGGCGAAAGTCGCCTATGTTTGTGGCTTCCGTGGAAACGAATGGTTTCTCCAGGTCAACTGCGACCTGCACTCTGCCTGGCTCTGCGCGCGTGATCTTTCCGGGGATGAAGTTGGAAGTTCCTATGAAGTCGGCGACGAACTCGGTTTTCGGGTCCCTGTAGAGCTCGACTGGAGTGCCGACTTGCTGGATCGCGCCTTTGTTCATCACATATATGCGGTCGGAGATGGCGAATGCCTCAGCTTGGTCGTGTGTAACGAAGATTGCTGTCTTACCCGTCGCGCGCTGGATTCCATGTATCTCGTACTTCAGCTCGTCCCTTAGCTTGGCGTCTAGATTGCTCAAGGGCTCGTCGAAGAGCAGCACCTCGGGGTCTATGGCAAGCACTCTGGCGATCTCAACCCGCTGTGCTTGACCTCCGCTCAGTTGCCGCGGCGTTCTCTTCTCGAAACCAGGCATGCGCACGAGCTCCAAGACCTCTTTCGTTCTTTGCTTGATCTTGTCCTTGGAGAGGTGAAGCTCCTTCAACCCGAACGCGATGTTGCCCGCCACATTCATGTGTGGGAACAGGGCGATCCTCTGGAAAACAAAGCCTATCTTTCTCTTGTGGGGTGGAAGCTCGCTCACATTCTCGTCGCCGAAGTAGACGGATCCGCTGTCGGGTTGAACTAAGCCTGCGATGATTCTAAGGGTGGTCGTCTTGCCACAGCCGCTCGGCCCGAGAAGTGTTACGAACTCCTTGTCTCTGGACTCCAGATCAACGTGGTCCACGGCAACTGTTTCTCCGAACTTCTTGCATAAGTCGACGGTTCTCACAGAGACCATAGCGGCTCGCCTCGCAGGATAGCTGTACCTCCATAAAAAAGGCTTTGCCGAGATGTGCTTCGTCACCATTTCCCAAAGCTATCCAATAAAGTCAGGTGTATGCCTTCTCTATTGTGAAAGAAGCACAAGAGAGATCAGCCGCTAGAGCGACTGCAACTTGGAAAGCCAAGTGGCGACATCTTCCACCGCGGCTCGAGAGCCTGAAAGCTCTGATCTCACGGACTGCATGTGGATGTCTCCGTCAGACTTGGTGTCAATGGATCCGGTCGCCAGATACTCCTTGTAGCTGCCGAGGGCTAACAGGAACCGATCGATGGCTGACTCGGTGTGAGTCACCCATCTCTCCAGACCTTCGACGACGCGTTCTCCGTACTCCCTCCCTGACTTTGTTCGTAGCGAGCTGCTCATCTCGGCTCTGAGAAGGGGGATGAGATTGCTCACGGTTTCGAGATCGGGGATTATGGCTTCGGCCTTGTGAGTGAAGGCAATAACGGATGTGTTGGTGAGATGCTGACCCTGCGCGTCGTAGGCCTCGAACATGAGGTTAACGCGGAGGCCGGCAGCGTCGACGAAGGGAACTAGTTCGTTGTACTTGGCAAGGAACGACTGCACGTCATCTTCGGGCTGACCCCAAAGCCAGGCGACAGCCACACCAAGCACTATGAAGCACAATCCTAGAAGGCCTATCAGGATCCACCTGCTTCTCAACTGTTCACCTCGACCGCTGCAGGGAGCGCCTCTTGTCCTATTGTGAGGGCTCCGTGCATCCGACGCGCTCAGGGCTAGCTGATAAATCGTGCGGTAGCGTCGATCAGGCGCTCCACGCCATGTCGGTCGGATACGCGGCTGTCAAGCATCGACCGAGCTTCATCCAGTCGAGACTGAAACTCTAATATTCCGTAACTTAGCGCTCTTTGGGGCTGTGAACAGAGCATTTCTGGCCGTTGTGGCCGTGGCCCTGCTGGCGGGACTCGCTGCCGGAGTCTTGTACAAGACAGGCTACCGCGTCGTGGACAACTCGCCTGTTCACTCAACGCTGGGGACCTTTCCCGGCAAAATTCAGGCCAGTGACTTGCTGTTCACGTTCGAGGGAAGCTGGCTGGCTGACAGCGTGAGGGCCAACAGAAGCGGGATCTTGATCCCTGTGCGCGCGGCTTCCTCTGGAGGTGTTCTTTTCATCGTGAACTTGACCCTTTCAAACGTGGGCAGCAACACCTCGTTCTTCGATCCTTTCAAGCTGGCGGTTTCGATCTTCGCTCAGGGACGAGAGTACGAAGGGATGTACTATACATCTGACTGGTTCTCGCTGCTCGGTTTTCTTGAGCCTCAGCAGGTTGAAAGAGGGTACATTCTTTTTGATATTCCCAAAGGAACGAATCCCAGTGAGCTGGCGTTGTTTAGGGTTCACGCTGAAGGGAGAGAGAGCGTTGGAGCGCTCGCCCTGAGCTGACGTTCCGATTGATCGTGACTGATGGTCGCGGCGCTTCATTGTGAAGTGGGAGCCGAGCTGCAAAGAGCATAAATACGCAGGGAAGAACGCGCGTGACTCCCATGATTGATGAGCTGGCGATCAGAGGCGGACGGCCTGTCCGGGACACCGTTCTCCCATTTGTCCCGGAATCCGCGGACATCGGAGAGGAGGAGGTCGAGGCGGCACTACGGGTACTTAGGACGAAGAGGCTCTCACAGCTCGTTGGAGAGGAGGTGAGCAAGTTCGAAGAAGACTTCAGCAAGTATTACGGCGTGAAGCACGCCATTGCCGTCACCTCCGGCACTACGGCGCTCCATCTCGCTTTGGCCGCTGCCCAGCTGGGCCCCGGTGGAGATGTCGTCCTTCCACCCTACACCTTCATGGCGACAGCCAACGCGATCCTCCATCAAGGCCTTGTCCCCGTCTTCGCCGACATCAACCCCCAGACCTACAACCTTGACCCGGACGAGGTGGATAGAAGAGTGACGGAGAAGACCAAAGCGATAATTCCGGTGCACATGCTGGGTCAGCCAGCCGATATGCACCTCATCCTCAAGGTTGCTAAGCGCCATGGCCTCATGGTGATCGAGGACTGCGCACAGGCCAACGGAGCCGAGTATCAGGGGAGAAAGGTCGGCACGTTTGGCGACATCAGCTGCTTCAGCTTCTACCTGAACAAGCACATCACAACTGGCGGCGAGGGAGGGATGCTCATAACGAATAACGACGAGCTTGCTGAGAGAGCTAGGTCGATAGCGAATCACTGCCGGGTTCGCGTTTCCCCCTACCCGAACGTGCCTGCACACAACGTGTACTGGGGCGTCGGCTACAATTACCGCATGACAGAAATGCAAGCGGCGATCGGACGAGTCCAGCTGCGCAGGCTCGAGAGCTTCGTCGAGAAGCGGCGGAACAACGCAGAATACCTGACGAATCGTATCCGAGAGATCCCTGGTCTAGATTCGCCGTACGTCGCCCCCGGTGCGAGGCATGTGTACTGGGCTTACGGAGCGCTTGTGGTGCCTGAAAAATTGGGGACATCGCGAGACTCCTTCGCCAGAGCCCTCCTCGCAGAAGGGGTCAAGGCGGAGGGCTACTGCCCCATACCAGTGCACCTTCAAAAGGTCTTAAGAGACAAGGTGGGATACGGAAAGACTTCGTTTCCCTTCGACAACCCGCTCTACGGAAGAGTCGTGTCTTACGGCCCCGGCCTCTGCCCCAGGGCGGAGGAGCTATCACAACGAGACCTGCTACTGCCAGTCTACCAAACGCTGACGGACAGAGATTTGGACGATGTTGCGGCAGCCCTAGAGAAAGTCGCGAGGAACGCAACTTCGCTGTAACCCCATTCCAGGGGCACATAGCCCGGATTTGTCCTGATAGAAATAGTGAAACAGAGGTCAGAGAGATCTATTCGAGGGGAACGATCCAGCGCCAACCGAGGACGATAACTGCAACTTTTATCTTGCCGTTTAACTGGTAACAGTTTCAGATGTTTACGCTCAGTCAGCTCGCTACCTATCCTTTCCTTCCCGGAGCCCGCGAATACTTGGCGCGTCTCAGCGTCAGCCTAGACCTCCTTGCAGAGAGCCCCGAACTTCACGACCGAACCCAAGAGAGAATTCACCAAGCACTTGATCATAGGTACGTACTTCCTGGACACAACTCTGAAATTGAGCTGCTGAGCTTCGCAGGTGCTGGCATGATCTGTGCTGCCGTCCAAAGCGACGTTCTCTCTAACACATGGCCTAGAGCAGAAGCACACCGAATAGAGCGCTCCCTGCAACAAGAACCCGCTGACCTCTTGGACGAGATGATTGAACACTTTGGATGGTGCACCAGAATCGCCGAGCCTCCATACGAGGTCGCAGTGCCCTTCAACGACTATTTGTCACACACCCAGCCGCTTCGCGACTCCCGGTGGCGCCTCGTGAACCGCGCAGTGAACGAAGGATATGTGTCTCTCACACGCAAGGAAATGGCCACCCTAATCTCGGTGGATGCAGCCCGCTGGATTCGAAGCCGCATCGATCAGGTCGGGCGCATTCAGGTCCCCGAGTCCGTTCAACCCCTCATAGGGGAGATCGGAGAGGCCGCAGCACGGGTGGAGGCAAGGCTCAGAGGCATGGCACGGACTCGGGGTCGATGGGAACCGCCTTGGGTCCCCATGCTGCTTAGAGGCGTGGGGAAAGGGATGCGGGACGAGGCAGCCATCCGGCTCGCTAGCTACTACGTCAACGTCAGGCGTCTCCCAGACGATCAGATTATAGACATCTTGATCGACTGGAACAAGAAGAACCAACCACCGATCGGACGAGTCTCCGACGACCCCTCCAACATTGCGCAGTATTTCGAGACAAAGATCAAGTCGGCCCGTCGCGGCCGCTACGTATATGGCCCGAACGACACGCTTGTAAAGCAACTGGTGCAACGCGCGCCAAGGACCTAGCTGCAGTGTTCAAGAGAGATCGATAGGCGAGTGTTGTCTGCCCGCGCTGTGCTTCGATCGATCCACTCTACGGCGAGTACAGTCACTGCTTCGGCAGAGGGCTATATCGGACCGACTACCGGGCCGAAGGCGCGGGGGGCGCCCTTACCGAAGAACTCCTTGATGTGAGGCCGATACAGATAGTAGAGTATCAATGCGGCTAT